>NZ_JAYGIA010000094.1:0-20099 GCF_034931165.1 Synechococcus sp. BA-124 BA4
GGTGCGGCGGGCTCATCCGTCTCCTGACATCAGCCTTGACAGCCTCGCTGTAACGACGCATTGATCTGCTCCATCAAGCCCCCGGGTGTGCGATTGAAAGGGGTGACATCTTTCCTGAAAGCGGGGGCCCTGGGAGGAGTAGCGACGACCGCGGACACGACTTGATCACACTTTTAGGCAGCCCTGGGCTACGCCGGGGTTGAGATCCCCAGGGAATTACACCAATCCCGGGGACGCGGGCGATAACGGTCCCGCTTACCTCTCACGCAGCTTTGCCAAGGCCTGCAAGGCCCTTGGTCTCAAGCACATCCGCACCAGGCCTTACACGCCTCGCCCCGCACCAACGGAAAGGCCGAGTGATTTATCCAGACCCTCTGCAAGGAATGGGCCTATGCGATGGCTTTCCAGAACTCCCAGGAACGCGACCACTGGCTGCCGAGATACCTCTCGATCTATAACCGGCTCAGGAAGCACTCAGCCCTCGGCGGCCGATCCCCTCAGCAGCGGCTTAACGAGCTGCTCTGCTGATCAACGTTGTGAGACACAACACCTAGGTACTCCCCGAATGGAACCAGCTTGACCGAGCTGGAGGTAGCCCCAGTGCTCTGAGCCAATCGCGACGAACGCAATGAAGACGTAAGAGCAGTTTGTTCGGGAAACGAGGCCGTGGGTACGAAAGGAGTAAGAGATTCATGGATAAGAGCTAGGCCACATCTCAGATCTTAAGTTGGCGTTGTTCAACAAGCACATAGAGGAAAGAGCAATGGCCCTATGTTTCACCTATCGCCCTAATACCGGCAAGCCAGTTGGGATGTACGAAAAAAGTGCAGCGAACCAACCGCTCCAAGCGACTCGCTCGCATCCGAGGAAAGCTGAACAGCTGGTAACAAAAAATAGCAGATCAAAAACCAAGCCTGAGGCGTACCGTGAGCAAGGTTCTTGCCTGCAATTGCTGACGGCGTTCTGATGGGCATCTCCCTTCGCGATTAAAATGTCAAGTGTCATCGGGTAAGCGCGAGGTTAGCTCTTGAATGAGTGAGCGTCGCGCTATTTCAAGATAATTGACTCGTCGCTTTGAAGAGGTGATTTGCTCTTCGCAGTCTCGAATAGCCAATACTAGTTTTTGCGCATCCTCTGGCAAGTCAGCGATTCGGTAGGACTGGTCACCTACAGTAAGCATGGCTTCTTGGCCGGGAGATTCAGGTTGCAAAGGCTCAGAGGAGCTGTCCATTGCACAAGTTCAAGAACAACCTCATGATAACTGGGATAGACTTAGAAATCAAGCCGAGGGATCCAATCGGTCTCAGCTTTGAAGCGCCCCTGGTTCAGCGGCGTTCAGTGAGTGGCGCAAATAAATCCTGCATGATATTGAACACGATACTTATTATGCGCTTCTTTTCGAGAACAATGCTAGCAGTGATTCCCATTCCTGAGCGCAGAGCATCGGGAGGAAGGTTTTGCGGGACTGAATCAGGACTCAATGCAATACGAGCAACATAAGCTGGAGAAGTTGCTTGCCTATCAGGTGATGATGTTGTTGGTGAAATAGTTGTAACCACGCCTTTGAGAGTACCGTATTCACTTGATGGGAAGGCATCAACCGTGATCTCTGCAGACGTTCCAGGCTTTATTGGAGCCGAGAGGCGGGAAGAGACTTGTACGCTCGCAATTAACCCCTCCTGGGGCACGATAGTTGCAAGGAGATCGCCACTCTGCACGCGTTCTCCCTTAGCTTGAATATTCAGAGACTGCAGAGTTCCACTAATAGGAGATAATATATCAAACTTCTGAGAACGCTGCTTTAATTCCCTAATCTGGTTCGCAATGTCATTTTTCTCTATGCTCTGTATGCTTTCTGACTTTAGTCTTTCGTCCAGGAGGTTTTGCAAGTCTTGGCGATTCTGAAAGACCTGATTCTGCTTCTCAAGCAACTGAACTTCGCTTGCAGAGCCTTGGTCAACAAGTGATTGAAGACGGGAAAGTACTTCTTGGTTAAGAAAGACCTGAGCCTGGAGCTGCCTTTGCCGACTCAAGAACGAGCGTTCTTCGTACGTATTCTTATCGTTGATCATGCTCAGCTTGTTTTCTAACGTACGAATCATTGGAGTAATATCAGCTCTGTCTAGAATAAAAAGTAATTGGCCGGTTCTGACATACTGATGCTGACGGACATTGACCTTATCAATCAAAGCAGATTCAGGACTTTTAATTGAAACCTGTGAACGAATCGTTTCAAGCTGGCCGGGTAGTTGAGCGGTTTCTTCAACAGTGTTCAGAGATGCCCAAATAACCAAACTAATTGAGCCTAAGCCCAGTGTCCAAATAAGTATACGGCTCCAGACAGGCGGCGGCTCGAGCAATAATTGCTGCGTATCGTTGTCAGAGGTCTGAAGAGTGTTTTCGCTGGGGGAGGCATTTGACTTAGAGTTAAAGCCCAGAAATCGAAAGAGGTTCATTTTCATTAGCCAACGAGCTGCTGTTGATAAAGAGCATAATAACGTCCCGCCTTGGACATTAGCTGTTCGTGCGTGCCAACAGAATCTAATCGACCATCATGCATCATGACGATTTGATCAGCGTGGATTAATGTCGAGAGTCGATGAGTAATCATGAGAACTGTTGTGCCTTGAAGTTTACGCCTAAGATTATTGACAACTTGTTGCTCAGTATCTACATCCAAAGCACTTGTCGCCTCATCCAGGATGACGAGGCCAGGTTTCTGCAACAACATTCTGGCTAGTGCAACGCGTTGACGTTGTCCCCCAGACAAACCTGAACCTTTTTCCCCTAGAGGTGTGTTATAGCCATAGGGCAAAGACATTATAAAATCATGGGCACAAGCCATCTTTGCCGCTTCAATAACCTCATCTGCTTCAGCTTCAGTGTCAGCTACGGCAATATTATTATAGATGGAACCCTCGAAAAGAAGACAGTCTTGGGGGACAAAACCCAACTGCCTTCTGAGAGAGTAGAGCTCAACTTTCGAAACGTCATACCCGTCGATAAGCACCTTGCCTTGTGTGGGCTCATATAGGCGAGGAACTAGTTTGAGCATTGTACTTTTCCCACATCCACTTTGTCCAACCAGGCCAGTAAAACTACCGGCAGGGATAGTCAGACTCACACCAGCGAGCTGTGGCTTACTATTAGTTGAATAGCCAAAACTGACTTCTTGAAAGCAGATTTGACCTTTGATAGGTGGCATTGCAATATTGGTAGCTTCAATTTCACTCGTCTCGAGTGGTTGATTCACAACATCGCCCAATCTCTCTACAGACATGGAGACTTCTTGGAAATTATTCCAAGTGCTAGCCAGTCTGAGTATCGGCTGTGTTACATATCCGCTAATAATGCGGAATGCAATAAGTTGGCCCAGCGTTAAGTCATTAGAGAGGACTAGTGAAGCTCCAACGCAGATCACAAGTATATTTGTGGACTTATTGATAAGCTGAAGGGCATTTGAACTTGCAGTATTTGCAACCACAGTCTTAAAACCTTTGTTAATATCATCAAGGTGACGATTCTCCCAATTGCGCCGCGCTGTTAACTCGCTATTCTGCAACTTAACCGTTTGAATTCCGTTGAGAACTTCAACCATGTACGAGTGAGTTCGAGAATGGGCCTCGGCGCGCTGACGAATGAGTTTCTGGGTTATAGGTGTTAGCCCGAGAATAACTACTAAGAGGAGAGGTATGCTTCCAAGAATAATGCCAGATAATAAGGGTGAATAAAAGAACATAACGCCGAAATAAAGCAGGGCAAATAGGGCATCCAGTACGACTGTAAGTGCTGTGCCAGTAAGAAAGCTTCTTATCTTATCTAGTTCATTAAGTCGGCTTGCTAGTTCACCGACTGGTCGCTTCTCGAAAAAGCGCGCATTGAGCCTCAATAGGCGAGAAATAATCGAACTACCAATATTTATATCGATTCGATTAGAGATCTCCATAAACTGAAAGGTGCGTAAGCTGCTAAAGACTAACTCAAGAATCATGAATAATGCCATTAAAACAGCAAAACCTCCTAGGGCGCCAGAAGAACCCTGCCCAATTACACGATCAATGATTTGCTGAAAAAGTAGTGGTGTGGCCAAAGCAAACAACTGAGTAATGAAGCTTGCTATGAAGACTTCAAGTAGACCATATTTGTAAAAACTCATGTAAGGTAGCATCCAACCCAGCCCAAATCTGGAGGTAGGCGTGCTAGAGCCGCGTACAATTGAAACTACACTAACTAAGGAAGAATCAGGCGAGGTGATATCCGATAAGCTGTATAACTTGATTCCCTGAGCTGGATCAATGCACAGTAGATCTTCGTTGATTGAATCTACAACTAACACTGGTCGGCTGCCTGAACTAGTTAAAGCAATTGCGGGAGTTGGTAGACGACTGAATTCATTATTTCGGCAGCTCACAACTCGACCCAGCAAGCCAAAGCGATCAAAGACTGTAATCAACTTGTCAAGTGAGGGGCCACCTCTGCTATCGGTAAGATAATTGGCCGATTTCTTTATAGTATCACGACGAGTAGGTAGGGAAAAGTATTTGATAATCATCAAGAATACAGCTTCAAAGGCCTTTTCTTGAGTCCGTCCGGTAACTGGTGTGTAGCCAAGTTGTCGAACCTTGCGAGCTAGCTCCTTATCAGAGGCAATGAAGTCTGAAGATTCAAGGGCTATCGCTGACCCCCCAATGGAAGACCCTAATAGAGGAGTCGAAGATGTATCAGATTGAGACTCAGTAGCACTTTTTGTAGAAACTAAAGCATAGGTATCGGAGGTTGATGGATTCAAGTCATGACTGCTATCTAGCCGAAGTGGTTCGTCTTGCCAGGTCAGGACACGAGGTAATGCTCCAGTCCAGAGCTCGGCTAATGTGATAGAAGTTATCACCTGTCCGTATCGATAACCCTGTGCTGGCCTGTCGGCATAGACAAGCTGAACCGATGATGGTTTTGTTAAGTCAGAAGGGACAAGAGGGCGCCAGCGGCGCTGGAATACGCTTACTGACTGTTGGTCTGCCGGAACGGTAAGCATTCCTTCGACTATCAATTTCTGGAGGAGAGGAAACTCACTAGGAGATACCTGCGAGGAAAGGATATTATAAAAGAAGTCTCTGCATTCAGGTTTGAGTACGAGAGTGCCAATCAAAACAATTTCACAATGACTTGAGGCAACTACTTCCTCCTGAAGATTAGAATCAAAACCAGAGAAGGCTCCACATAAGTAAGGAGCTTCTACGCGGGTTATAGTGTAAGAACCGAATTGACGAGTAGGGTCCAGTACACGACACCATCCTGATTTGACAAGGGTCAGCTCAGTGTTTGCATTCGAGGTCTGTAAAACGGTGCCAGGTTCTACTTCCACCGTCTTACAGTGAAACTGTTCGGCGTAAGCAATCAACTGGTTTGACTGTGGTGTTGTTAAGCGCATCGTTCAAGACTTCGAGTTAATCCACTCCATTAATGAATCCTTTACAGGATCTAGTCCCTGGCCGATCTGAGATTTAAAGCAGACATCTTCCAGAAAGTCTTTTGTGCTTTCGTCATACTTGCTATCGAAACGGTATTCCATTCTGATTAGCGTATACCAGTCGTCAGCTTGAAAAGGGCCGATTAAATGGCCTGCTTGCGCTGTACGAAGACGTGCAGCAATCTCAGGGTGAGGTGTCGTCAGATCGACAGGACCTACAATTCCTTGGGTTCTGGATTCTGGTCCACATGAATATAAAGTTGATGCCTCAGCAAAAGTGATCTCTCCAGCCTCTATAGAGTAAAAGATCTCTTGACAAAGAAAGGGGTCATCGACTCGCAAAAGGCTATAAAGTACGCGATCTAGCTTGTCTTTGTAGCGCAGGTATAGTGTTTCCCCGGAGGCAGTCACAAGCAATTCACGCAACTCCTTGCGCCGCCATTCATGTATGGCCTCAGATAGCATCTCTTCGGAATCAATACCTAAGCTGATGCACCACTTCTTGCGATCGTCGGCGGACTCTATCTTATGTTCATTGCAATACTGAGTGAGTGCTTGGTCGTGGATTGTGTCTGGATCGGAAAGCTCTTGGTGGTTAAAGACCACTTGGCGCTCCCTAAGCTGGCGCAAAAACATGTCTGCCATGCCGAAGCGAAGTAAAAGAGCGAGGATGTCGCGTCCCGAGGCTGTTTTCAGAGCCTCTAGGATCTGAAGGATTTCCTGACTCGTCTCGGATTCAGAGGCCTGCGGATGCTTCTGAACAGGGGAATTCATGATAAGACCTCTAACACAAATCAGGTGTTAGATCCGCTGAAAGTGATCTAATAACCCGCCCATCACAAGAATTGTTGCACCGAAAAACCGAGTTTAATATGGCAATCAAGAAGTTGAACAAGCATCATGGCATCAGCATAACTAGGATCCACGTCGAAGGCAACCGACAAATCCCGTCTAAAACGCGCAAATGAGGCACGAGTCTCAGGATCAGAGGAATCCTTACAATCATTTAAAATCTTATCATACCAATTGATCCATGAATGCTCTGCTTCGTCGAGAGGCTGCACCAATAGACTTTCCACGCAGGGTTGGATTTGGGAAACAAAGTCTCCAGGATTTGTAATATGGCTCAGTAGATACCAGAGGACTCCTTCTGGTACGGCCACTGTATTGGAGGATGTCGGTCCAGTTTGCGAATGGAATGCTTGAGACTCAGGGTTGAGTGGAGAAATTAAAAGTCGCCCACCCGTTAGTCGGACTGACAGGTAGGTCTGCACACCATCTATACCTTCGAATTGAACTGCCCAATCAGCTTGGAGTTCGGCATTACGTTGTTGAATGGAGATGGGGCGAGCAATACCTGAATTCAATAGCGAGCGTAGAGCCCGTTCAGCACCGTTTGGAGTTAGGATCATTCCTAACATTATGCCCCCGAGAGCGGTCGGGCTGTCAACTTCATTAATAAGACGGTTAAATAGCGCTTGGATTGCACTTGAGGCTTCATCGATTCCATTAGTCCGAGAACTCCTGGAAGGCTGAGCTTGAGTTGATCGTGTGTTAGGCGTAAGCGGTTTCGATGCTGCGCTTTGATCATTACGCCGAATTGGAGAGTCGTTGGGATCAGACTCTGTATTCTCCAGTGAGTTATCGCCAGGTGCAGAACTAGATCCGCTGACATCATTAACAGAAAAGCCTGAATCCGTGGAACGAAGGCTTCCGTTTTGCTGATGACTATTACCGTCTAAGCTAGTGAGAGACGGCCGATCTGCCTTAGACGCGCCAGATCCACGACCTGTACCGGAAGGGGAATCTGGTGTTCGTGAATCCAGACTTTGAGTACCAGGTTCCGCATCCTCTCTATCACTCCCATTGTCAGTAGAGAACTCGGGTAATTGATCCGAATCAATAGTTTGCAGATCAGGACGATAGGGAGTAAACGGAAGTAAGGGGCGACTGACAGAGTTCGCGTACGAAGCTAGGGATGTCTTAGGTGCAAGCTTCACTGGCATGCCAGGATCATCAATTACTCCAAAATTAAGATTATTATCACCAAAACTATTGTCTGTTAGGGTTAAAATGATTTTGCTAATCATACGATGGCCATCAATTGCCTCTATTACGAACTGAGCCCCGTCCCCAACTGGATTGCCGTGAACATCCAGGCGTTGAGTAAAATCATACCATCCAGAGGAAGTAATTGGTTTGCCGTCAAGATCTCGCAGAACGAGTCCTTGCTCACTAGCAGCAATTATCGTTTCGGGGGCTACAAACTTCCGGTAAGCATTCAGATCATCTTCGCGTAGTCCAGATCTTGACAAGTCGATTTCTAATTGAACCTGTATACCCTCACGTGTCGTATCAAAATCAACAAGGCTATCTTCGTCTGGAAGCTTGGAAAGAGTAAAACTGATGGGATCCCAAGAGTCAGCTATTGCGAAGCTGCTATCAAGACCTTCGAGAGGATTGTAATCCCCAAATAATACGTCATCGGCAGACCTAACAGTTAGGTTTGTAATCTGATAGTTACTTGGCTTGGGTTGTTGATGACTACCATCGACAGAAGTAGCCTTATTGTCTGATATGCTGATACTTACGATAGAGGATGGATCACGGAGGTTGCCTTCCAAGGAAGAAATAAAATCTGCCTTCTTCTTCCATGCAACCAACGTATTTAGATCATTAGAGTCAGAGGAAGCTTTACCAACTTTGGGGGCCACTAAGTTTGACAGGTAGCGCTGGGTTGTTGGTGTAAGGAATCCGGGAGTATTCCTGGAAGTAGTCATTAGGATAGCTTCTTCAGTATTTCCTTGATTGAATCCATATAAAGCCCCATTGTTGTCTCCAACAACATGACTCAGTGTAGAAACCTGGATACTTACCGTCTCGCCAGGCTGGTCTGGTGCGACGATCTCTAGCCAGTTCAGGTCGAATCCATCATATGAATCTGGTAGTAACCCAGTAAGCCTAGAGATTGGAATTATCAAAAGGTTTCCTCGAGTATCCTCCTCGGGTCTGGAGAGAACGGTTGCTTCAAGAAAACTGATCTGAGGTCTTGTAAGGCCAGTGAGGTTAATAAAGTAATTGGAGAAATGAAGATTCACTGCATCTCCTGAGCGAAGGATGAGAGAGACCTCATCAGATCGATCTTCGAATTCTATGTCAGTGGCCGAAAATAAATCGCCAAGACCAACAAGCTGATTCGCTGAAACTGCAGGATGGGATGGGTCTACAAATAATGGGACATACTGGCTCCTAGGATTAAGACTTATTTGGACTCTCTGATTTACTGAGCGAACGCCATCACTTGCCAAGACTGACACGTAACCATTCACGGGTTTCTCTAATCCAGGCACATCGAACTCAAGATCGGCTCCTCCCTTGCTATAGACAATCTGGACAATATCGCGAAGAAGCTGTTCGTGTTGCGGACTATCGCCAGCAACAGAGATGCTATAACTTAGACTATCGCCATCCAAATCCTGGAATAGTGAATTTAGGTCAAGGCGATGAATGTGATTGTCATAGGGATTTAGTTTAGAAGGTCGTGCTTTGATAAGAGGAGGTAGATTGATGCCAGAGCCTATTGACAGTGGTACGATTTGACTGACAGAATCATTGGATGAAGACGCTTTGACCTGAAGTGCATAAAGCCCATTTATTTGTCCAGTTGTATCGAGATGCAGTTCATAAATGGGAGTACTACTAATGTTAACTATGCTGAGAAGGTCGTCGGCACTGGTCCCGTCTGCTAGACCGTACTCGAGTCCTCCACTGTCCTCGTCATTCAGAGTTAACGCAATCTGGATTGCCTCTAGCGGATCGTCTAACGTAAAGTTGAGCTTCAAGAAGGATTCTTCGGGTTCATCACCCAGCATTTCTCCGAGACCAAACGATGGCAGACTCGCTGCACTGATACGAAGTGACTGATCGCGTGTTGATGACTGCTGAACTGAACGGAATAAAGGGAGAGCCTCATTAATAGCTTGCCTGAGATCTGTTGGGTTATCCGGTGAAAGCGTTAGACCCTGCCAAGAGAGATCAATGTCAAGACCAACAAGACCTACAATGTCAGTTAATTCACGAAGATCGGAAACATTAATCGAAAGCTCAACTTCATCACCTGCCTGAAGATCGGACAGTTGTTCGATGGTAAGCAGTTCTCCGGTCTCCAACAATTTCAGAACTGGCTCAATAATCAGTCTGCCTTCCCTCTCAACTGGCACGGATGAACGATCAACGATGGTGATCCAATCTGAATCCGAAGCGTCAACGGAAAAATACCCACCGTTGCTATCGCGGCGAAGAATCTCAAAGCTATAGTCAATCTGATCGGTTTCGCGGAGGTGTATAAATGCATCCTGAAGATCAATCATGGCTGTCTGCCCTTGCTTCAGCTTTAGTTGCTCAATCGCTTGATTTACTTCTATAATTCCTGAGTTTGAGATGATGCCAAGATTAAGTTGATAGCCGACATTCTCACCACTGAGATCAGTAGCAGTAAAGTCTAGTGTTAGCATTCCTCTGTCATCAGCACCCGGAGACAGTTCAAGTTCACCAGTGCCGGAGTTCCAAGTCAGCCAATTAGGCAAGCCAATGCTCGAGGTACTTCGTACGCTTAGACTGTAAGAGAGTGAATCACCGTGCAAACTATCAGAATCGCTGAAGATCGTATCAAGATCTAGCTTGAATACATCACCTGCGTTGATTAGTCGCGCATTCTGGGATGGGCCAAGAAGGTCCGGGGCCTGATTGACATTCTCTACAGTTAGCTGGAATGATGCAACTGCAAAAGCCCCGTAGTCATCAAAGGCCTGAAAACGAACGGTATGCTTGCCAACACTTTCGTTCTGAGGCACACCTGATACCAATGAGCTGGCAGAATTAAATTGCATCCAATCTGGTGCATCGACTTCGAACCGGAGGGTATCACCGAGCAAGATGTCGTCGTCGCCAAAGAATGACAACAGGTCAAAGCTCACACTCTGGCCCTCTTGGATCCGTAAATCCAGGGGGGGTTCACCGAGAAGATATGGCGGACGATTGAACATCTTGTCAACAACTTGGATTTGTAGCGGAATATTTGCTGACTCTCCTTGAAGATCCGTTGCGCTCAGTGTAAGTGTTATTATATCTCCGTCAGCCAATGGTGCTGTCCCGCTCAAGACTGCCTCAATAGGATCAAGTTGTAGCCAATTTAAAACGTCGCTTTCTCCGTTAGTTTTGAGAGTATAGTGAATCTGATCTCCGTCGTCTTCATCATAAAAGAGATTTTCTGGTAGACGAATCGAAAAAGACTGGTTTTCCCGTAGTAACATCAGAGGAATATCGTCGCCATTCCACTGAGGGGCATCATTGATATTCTGAATTGTGAGGTCGATCCACTGTCTTGCAGTCGCGCCACTTAGATCTCTTGCTTCTACCTGCAACTTCCAAGCCCCAACTTCGGCTTGTCCTGGTTGTCCACTTATGACTCCTGATGCCTGATCAATCTGCAACCAGTCAGGCGTAACATCAACCAGATGAAAGCTTAACTTGTCGCCATATTGCAGATCCGAATCGGAAAAGATGGTTGTCAGGTCTAAGCTAAAGGGTTCGTCCTCCAAAGCCAGTTGTGGTGGGAGAGTGACTGCTTCTGGTGCATCGTTAACATTCTCGATCAACAGAGATAATTCTTTCTGCCAGCGAGCCCCTGAAGCATCTAGCGCATCCACGAGGATCCGCTGTACACCCACCAATTCTTGATCAGCAAGTCCATGAATTACGAGGATGTCATCATGGTTGCTGCCAATTGTCAGCACCTGTTGTCGATTAAGTGGTTGATTCCTGCTAGTGGGTAGCTTGACGGGTGTTATCTCTAGATTTAAGCCTTCAGCAATATTCTCTCCAATCTCAAAGCTAAGGCTAGCAAATAAATCTTGCCAATCATCTCCTAACACCGATCCAGTTCCTGAACTGGGGAGAGAAGCTGCAACGAGACCGGACAATCGCCCAGCAGATGCATCCAAAACACCACTCTGCCTAAACAGTGGCAAGCTTGGAGCAATCAAGACGTCCTTTAACTGTGCAGCCTGTGAGGACCAGTCCAAATCAAGTTCAAGACCAATAAGTCCTAGGCCAGTATTGCGGGTGTCGGTCACTACTAGGTCGGCCTGAACAATCGTGCCAGGTTGTAAAGCTGCAAGATCCTCAGTCGTAAGAAGCTGACCACTATCAGTACGGAATAAGCTTTCGATCACAACGCGCTCAACTAATGTCGCGTCAGGTCGCCGCTGCTCAAGACTTAACCAATTATTGCCGGAGTTCCCAATTGGCAGTAGTTCAAAAGAAACTAACTCTTCAGCCAGGGGAAATAGATTGGCAAGGGCAATGCTAAAGGCTTGATCCTCGAATAGATTGAAGCTCTGATCTTCAACTGAAATGATTTGAGACTGAAGCCTCAAGGAATCAGGTATTGTGTCTTCGTCGCCCTCAGGCGTCAGCAAGTGCGCATCTGCTGATATATCTATACTATTGCTTCCTGAATGGGCAAGGAGCTGATCCGACTTGAACGCCTTTTCGAGCAGTGGTGGTAGATTCGCGTCAACCAGGCTAGAGGGAAGTTCGGCGGGGTTATCACTTATAACTAAGCCAGTTAACTGATCAGCTGACTCAAGGCTCTCATAGTCAATGAGGCTATTCGATATTGCAGGCTCGATAACGGTTACACCAGGATTGCCGTTAAGAAGATCGACAGCATGGTCCAATCGAGACCAGTCGATGCTCGAACCGTCGACATCTGTATCTGATAGTTCAAGGTGTTGAAACAGAGGCTCGAGAGAATCTGTCTCAAAGTCCTGGTCAAGCACCGCAAGCAAAGGCTCGCTAAGTGCAGGCACCGACAGAACGTTATCTTCAATCAGGTCGCCGATCTGACCGCCTGACTGTTCGTTGAGAGTGGCGGCCAAACCCATAGGTGCATCCTTTCCGCCTGACGCGGCCCCATGACTGTCCTCCCATCATCCTAACGAGATCGCCACAGGGCCGCAAAGCACCGGTCTTTGAGCGTTTCTCGCACAGTTCTCTGGCTCTACAGCATCAAAAAGACCCCGGGCGAGTGCCCAGGGTTGGCTTGTGTGTGTGTGTTTGTACACCTGTCCCTTGGCCTAGAAGAACGGCCATGGCAGCGGGACTCCCGCCATGGCCGCTCCACCACGATCAGATCGTGGTTTCCGCGTACTGCTGGGTCTGCTCCTCGAACAGCGACACCACCCGCTGATCCAATCCAGCCGCCATCACGCCGCTTTCTCCCTCCATCTCATCAAGGAAGGCACGCTCGTGACCGGCTGATGCCTGCTGCAGCGCTCCAGATTCAATCGCATTCTGGTTCGCAAAGTTGCTGCTATCCCAGCTGCGACCGTTCTGCTCGAACAGTTCAGCCATGCTGATCTTGGTGGATCCAGTAAAGAGCTGGTCACCTTGATGCAGAGACTGGTTCCAGTCCATATCAATGATCGCCAGATCATTGATATCAAGCGCTCCATCAAAGTTGGCATCCACATCATGGGCGACACTGCTACCAGCGCTACGCGCACCAGCCTCCAGTGCTGCCAGATCCTTCATGCCAACCCGACCGTCGTAGTTCAGGTCACCCTGATACGTGATCAGGTGCTTCACTTGGAACGCCTCCATCTGGGTGGTATCCCACATGTAGTCGCCATTGGCAGACAGCTTGTAGCCAGCCTCGCTGGTGTCGATCACGCCACCAGTTTCACCGGTCACCTTGAATGTGGTGGTCACTTGGGCGACCGATCCTTCTCCAGCCTCGTTGCTCCAACCCAGCTCTGCCAGTGACTCACTGCCATTGCTGAATTGAGCCATCACATCCACCACATCACTGCTGATGGAATCGATTTCAAGGTCGACAAAGGAGAACTCGCCGTCGTTTTGCCAGGTGTTCGACTGCATGATCGTGTCCCCACGACGCACCAGGTTGCTGATTTCAACCTCACCCGATTTGGTGGTCTCACGCAGCGTTCCCAGATCAAAGCTGCCTGCGGCGGTCAGCTTGGCTTCGGCAGAACGCGCCACCACCTCAAGATCGGGGTTCAGCATGGCGTACTGGCCACCAAGATCGCGCAGCGAGTACTGGTCATCCCACACCACACTGTCAACATTGGCATCCACAGAGAAGCTCAGAGGAACACTGAAGTTCTCCTTGTTCTGGAAGCCATAGGCATCAGCACTACGCTCTGCCTTGATCAGGTCTTCGATGTCACCACGCAGCTCCAGGCCCACATAGGCCAGAACCTTCTGCGCTGACACCCCTTCTCCGGCATCCAGAGCTTCCAGGCCAGCTCCAGCAAAGCGGATCGACTTGCTGCCATTCCCCGCTTCGATCACCTCGACGCGGCGCTGAACGGCCAGATCCTCGGTGAAGTGGATGTCATCTGTCTGCAGATCGAACACCTCACCAAAGGTCTCGCCCAGGGCAACGGTGAAATCAAGCGTGCTGATGCTTGCATCACGCAGCGATTCAGCTGTCACAGCGAGGTAGAACTTGCTGCCACGCTCTGCCTCGTTACCGAATGCACGGATCACGATCTCGCTGGCATCATCACCGTCAAAGAAGGGATCCTTCACCACACTCAGGCCCAGATCAAGCGCCTTCTCAGCAAACTCCTTGTAATAGAACTCCGAGACAACGCCGCCAGAGGGATTCTGGGTGTCCTGGTAGTCAAACTCAACCCATTCAGCATCCTTAAAGCTTGCATTGCCCGTCTCCAGACCGGAGATGGTCAAGCTGCTGCCAGAGAAGCTGATCTGGTAGTTGTCATCCGACTTATTGGAATCCAACTTGCCGTCGTAGTCAAGCTTGCCGCCCAGGCGAATGCGGTCAGCACTGGAGCCCGTCAGATCAAAGACATTGGCATTCGAGACAACCAGCGCCTTGTCGCCTCCATTCACGCCAGTGATCTTGACGTCCTTGCCGCCATAGGCGCCGTTGAAATCAACGACCACCGGTGCTTCTGCATCATTCACAGAAACAGTGTTCTCACCAGACTGGCTCAGAACCACTCGCTCCATCGAGTAGAAGCGATCGGTAATGCCCGAATCATCGGTCAAAACACCGTCAGCGCCCCAGCTGTTCAACGAGTCGACGTTGAGATGCTGGGTTGCATCACGCAGGCTGCTGTTCAAGGTGTCGGTGCCTGCACCGCCAAACACCATCGTGGACACTTCACCGTCGGTGTAGATGGTGTCATCACCACCGTCAGCAAAGACCAGATCCAGCGGTGCGGCTTCTCCGGCATGAGCATCAGCTTCTGCACCAGCCTCAGCTTCTGCTCCAGCCTCAGCTTCTTCACCAGCCTCAGCTTCTTCACCAGCCTCAGCTTCTTCACCAGCCTCAGCTTCTTCACCAGCCTCAGCTTCTTCACCAGCCTCAGCTTCTTCACCAGCCTCAGCTTCTTCACCAGCCTCAGCTTCTTCACCAGCCTCAGCTTCTGCTCCAGCTTCTGCTGCCGCATCAGCTGCCGCATCGGCATCAACTGCAGCTTCTGCATCGGCTACGGCTTCTGCATCGGCTTCCTCAGCATCATTGTGGTCATACAGCCATTTCAGCTGCTGCGCATGCTCCAGACGCAGCGCGATCACCTCATCGATGCTCGCGGAGCCGCCAAGCTCAGACAGCGCTTCTGCCAGTTCACCGGTGTAGATCGTGTCATCACCGGTCGGACCGGTGTATGGCATCGTCACCATGATCGGCACTGGGCCGCGGTTACCCGGATCATTCACGTCCGGCGCCACGCGCAGGTTCGCGATGTACTGCTTGAACTCACTCAGCTCCTCGGCACTGAACAGCTCATTTGTCAGCGGGTTCACCCCACCAACGACCACGCCATAGCCAAGGTCGCTCTTGAGCGGTGCAATCGTGCTAACAATCGCCCCTTGCTCATCACGCACTGCACGGGCCAGAAGCTCAGCATTGCGCGCGGCAATCGAGTCGCCGTAGATCGTGTCGCCAAGGGCTCCGCTCTCGCCGCCAACCAGCAGGTCACCGCCGCCGCCGCCTTTGATCTCGTCATCACCTTTGTCACCAAAGATGATGTCGACACCTTCTTTATTCTCAGCATCCTCGGCGCCAGAGTCGCCGTGCAGCTGGTCATCACCCGATCCACCCAGCAACAGGTCGTCGCCAAGGCCACCATCGGTCATGCCACCGGTGTTACCGCGAATCAGAACGTCATCGCCCCTTTCAGCGAACAGCGCATCCTCGGATCCGTTATCGGCCAGCAACAGGTCATTGCCATCGCCACCGAACAGGTGGTCCAGCTCGTTGTCATCACCACCAGAGAGCTTGTCATTGCCACCCTGACCGTAAATCCAGTCTTCTCCCTTGCCGCCATCCACGACGTCGTTGCCGCCGCCGGCACGGATGTCATCGGAAGATTCCGCTGCGTCACTGCCAACAATCGTGTTGGCCTGCGCATTACCGATGATCAGGCGGTTAAAACCACGACCATCGAAGTCCTCCTGCTCGGGTGCCGTGAAGTTGCTCTCACCCTCACTCAGCACGTCCAGCTGATATGTGCGGAACGTGTCCTGGTGAATCAGCTGCGCCTCCAGTTCCATCGCCGACTGGATCATCGGCGTGAATGTTTGGAAACCAAGCTGCTTGAGAATGTCAGTGCCAGGAATATCAATCTTGTAGTAGTGCAGGTCAGGATCCTGCACACGATCGAATGTCTCCTGAACGATGAACGTAAAGGTGGAGCCCATCAGGCTGGGGATGTTGCCCTCACCCGTTGGTGTAAACACCTCTTTCTCAGCCAGACCACCCAGCCACAGGGGCACATTGATCAGACCAATATTGTTCTCTTCTGACGCGTTCTCACCTCCGTACAGCTCCATGAACAGCGGCAGCTGGGACGGATCGCGCAGGTTCTCCCCAAACTCAGCCCAGCTCTGGTATGGCGCCAGGCGTTCGGCAAACAGATCCTCGGTCTCACCGGCCTCATACAGGCCACTCGATACATCCGAGGCTCTGGCGCCAAGGGCATTGCCCACGCCAGTTGCTGCGTAGAGATTGGAAATATTCTGGCGGAACTCATTCAGCGTCGGCATGCCGACCTCGTTGCCACGCGCCAGGTTG
The DNA here is from genome assembly GCF_034931165.1 of Synechococcus sp. BA-124 BA4. Classification (NCBI taxonomy): domain Bacteria; kingdom Bacillati; phylum Cyanobacteriota; class Cyanophyceae; order Synechococcales; family Synechococcaceae; genus Synechococcus; species Synechococcus sp. BA-124 BA4. The sequence continues at coordinate 16,596 of NZ_JAYGIA010000094.1, forward strand.
TAGGCACCCAGGTCATTGATCCGACCCACCAGCATGTCCCGCACCGCATCCACCATCAAGGTGTCCACGGCCTGGGCACGATCCATCGCGTTCTGGGCCAAAATCCCGGCCGGTCCTCCCAGCGCTTCCACAGAGCTGGGCTGAATGAACGCCTGCACCAACGAGTTGGTGATCACATCGTTGATCTTGATCGTTTGCTCGACCTTCTCAACGGTGATGCCATTGAGCTCCTGGTAGATCTGCGAGTGACCCACACGGAAACCGGCCGTGCTGAACTCCAATCCAATCGATGGACGCACTTCAGGCTGATAGCCGTTGTAGCCGTGCTCATTCACATTGAGCGGCTGCGGTGTCAGCTTCGCGGGATCGGGGGTCAGCGCGTCTGCTCGTGCTTCTGTGATCCCAAACGGAATACCGCCCGCCAGACCCACCACGTACTGGTCGTACACCATCCGCTGATAACCAGCGTTCATCACCGTGCGCGCCATGTCGAACACGGCGGCCTGGCCTTCCACTGTGTTCAGGGAAGCCTTCAGGGCAGCCAGTTCCTGCAGGCCTGGGGTGCTCGCTGCATCGGCAGGCAGCTGATCGAGCGCCTCGTGGATCGCGACCACGGAGGCGTTGTGGAAACGACCGAATACGGTGTGGATCGCCGTCAGCTGCGCATTCTCATTGGCGCGCAGGTCGCCGGAGATCTTGTGCTCAGCCAGCGACAGGGCGCTATAGCCAGAGAGGTGGCTGGCATCACCCAACAGCTGTTGGTTCGAATCCTGCAGCGCAGCACCGGGATTCACCCAGGCAGCGCCCGCAGCCGCTTGCAGCTCTTCATTCGAACCCATCAGGGTCTGAATGTGACCCATCATCCCGTCACGGCTCGGGCTGCCGCTCACGCTGCGATCACCCGCACGCACCTTCTCGTCCCACTCACTCAGGGCCTGATGAGCATCCACATAGTCCGGGTTCTTGAGAACAGCATCCAGCGCACCAGGATCGGCGCCGTTGTTCACCAAAATGTCGTAAAACGTCGGCAGATCGCCTTCCCGGCCACTTGCGTAGCCGCGCTCCAACGACACTTTGTTGGACAGCATCTTCGCTGTCATGTTGCCGTTGGCGTCCTTCTCACGCAGGTAGCCGTGGATCACTTCATCGGATCCATACAGCTGGTTCTGGTCCACCCAACCCGTCACCGTGTTCATGTACTCACCTTCACCAGGGTTGGTGTTGATGGACGTACCACGCGGCAGCAGACTCAGCTCAGTTTGACCTGCAATTCCGTAGAGAGGATCATCCTGAGGCAGCGGAATCTTAAATGTCCCCTGACCTCCCTTGTTCAGCAGATCCAGGCCGTGGTCAATGTATTGACCCATGCCCATGAACATATTGTTCCAACCGTCCTGCTCTGGCATAAAGGCGGTGCCTTGATCCATCAGCGTGTTGGACACCACACGCTCGTTCGGAAGCACCCGACCATCAGGGCCCTCCAGCTGCATGCGACCCGCAACGGGCTCACCATCCACGCCCTGCGAAATATCGCCAGGTCCGGGATAGTTGTTCACCTCGGTGATCCGGACAAACTTGTCCTGACCGCTTCCTTCCTCGGCCAGGGCCACATCCAGATCACTCAGGGGCAGGCCCAGTGCCTCACGGGTCCGCTGAGACGACGGGGTGATCTCATTGTTCGCAAGGCTGCTCAGCGAACGGGCATCGCCATTGAGCGCCTTGTTCGCCAGCAGCGACAGGTCAGCCAGGCTGAAACTGAACGACTGCTTGAGCACTGCGCTCTCAGAAAAGCTCAGGCCCTCTGCCTTGGTGCCAAATTGATCGAGAAAATCTTGCTCATCGGCAAACACATCCGACAAACCGTCGGTGGTTTCGCCGTCGAGATTGGTGTTGTTGTTGATGTTGTCCACTGAGTTAGACCTCAATAGGGTTGACAGAACACATGAATGAGACCTGAAACAGGCCTACTGCAAGCAAGCTATGCCGAGCAGAACCGTCACGCTCACCATCCACTCCAAACCTGCACGCCACGCACAGCCCTCGGCGCATTCATCACAAAAAACCAGCCGCCCGCCTCCACCCAATCACCCCAAAAGCCCTCTCACACCTAGCTTTCCGCTAGTTTCGTGCACATCGCGCAGACCACTATGCAGATCACGCAAACGCCTCATACTCGCTCTCAAAAACACTCTCTCTAACCTCATCTCGACACACCTCAGCATCAGCCTTTCTCTTCTCTTGATCACTGAACGGCACACCAGCCATTGCTCCAGGGGACATCGCAGCCCGCATCCGGCCTGCCTGGCTTGGGTACATCAGCTCGAAAGGCACAACCGCGCTCATCCGCAAGCTCAAGCGACCACAGCCAGATCTGCCCTGGCCGCCGCCGTCACTTACATACCCTCAACGGTCTAGCTGTTTTGATCCTGCGTGCCCGGTGTCAACTACGTAGGCGGCCGCCTACGTAGTTGACACCGGGCAGCTGGGAGCCCCGATCAGGGGCGGTACCCCGCCTCAGAGGTTAACGATGGGGCCTGTCCAGAAAAACCAGTCCACCTCAACCAGCGAGAACCCAAAGCCCTCAAGAAGGAGCTCCAGCGCAAGGAGAAGGCCATGGCGGAGATGGCGGCCTTGCTGGTGCTGCGAAAAAAGTGGGAAGCCTTCTGTTCGGAGGACGCGGAAGGCTGACCAGCGCCGCTCACCGGCGCAAGGCGATCGAGCTGATCAGCGAGGCACATTCCGCTGGCGCGGGTTTGGGGCGTGCCTGCTGCGAAATCGGAATCTCTCTGCGCACCCTCAAGCGCTGGCGGAAGGCCTGTCTCGGTGATGGTGACGGCCGCGATCGCCGTAAAGGCAGTTCCCGTCTGGTTTCCCACAGACTGAGCGAAGAGGAGCGCCAGCGCATCCTGCTCACTTGCAACCAGCCTGAATACGCATCGCTGCCACCGGGACAGATCGTGCCAGCCCTTGCTGATCAGGGGCTGTACATCGGCTCAGAGAGCAGCTTCTACCGGGTGCTCCACGCCCACGGCCAGGTCCATCGCCGTGGCCGTGCCCGGCCGCCCCAGGAACCCCGCCCCGTGCCGCGCCTGGAGGCCCGAGGGCCCAATCAGCTCTGGAGCTGGGACATCACCTACCTGCCCACTAGCGTCCGTGGCGTCTGGCTGTACCTCTATCTGGTGATCGACGTCTGGAGCCGCAAGGTGGTGGCCTGGGACGTGGCGGATCGGGAAAACGCCCAGATCGCCGCGGATCTGGTCAGCAGGGCCTGCCTGCGAGAGCGGATCAGCAAGGGCCGGCCCCAGCCTCTGATCCTCCATGCCGACAACGGCAACGCCATGCGAGCCGCCACGCTGGAGAGCAGGCTGGAGGAGCTCGGCGTGCTCAGATCCTTCTCCAGACCGAGGGTCAGTAACGACAACCCCTACTCGGAGTCGCTGTTCCGCACGGTCAAGTACCGACCGGACTACCCCAGGCGTCCCTTCCGCAGCGAGGAAGAAGCCT
>NZ_JAYGIA010000095.1:0-19349 GCF_034931165.1 Synechococcus sp. BA-124 BA4
GGGCCAGGAACCGCTCCTTGAGCCAGTCGCACTGACCATCGAGAACGCCGATCCGCCGGGGTTTGCCGTAGGCCTCCCAGCCTCCCTGCCGCCGGTACTTGCGGACGGTTTCAGGTGAACAGCCCAGCTCCTTGGCGATCCGCCTGCGGCCCCACCCAGCTGCGGTGAGGCCAAGGATCATCTGGACATCCTCTGGGGTTTCCAACGCCGCATCCCGGGAGCTCTGCTCCAGAGGTGACAGCACCGCAGGCTGCGCGCTGGCCCTGGTCAGTGGCTCAAGGAGGGGGGCCAGATTTCGTGTCGCATCTGGACCAGTTTTCGCTGTCGCCTGACAAACTGCACAATCTCTCCACCGATCCAGACGAGCGGCGTAACCGTGCGGATGGGGCCGCCGACGTCCTCGATCAGCTGCTCACACTGCTTGTCGCTGAACGTCAATCCAAACGGCATCGGCCCCGCCATGGGTGAGCAGGCCCTGGTGCAGCCTGCCGTTCACCCCGACGTGATGGCGACTCCATCGCGGGGATCACCTGTACGAGCAGAAGCGTCACCCTGAGAATCACTCACCGTGGCGGCGAGTTTGTCCTCCTTGCGTTCTTCTCTTGACTTCTCGAGCTCTGCGGTGTTCATCAGGGCGACATCGCCTTTGAGACCATCCCCCAAATCCTTTTCTTGGTCTGATCGCATGTCAGATCGCTGAGCTTCAAGGACCCGCTGCAATCGGTTTGCTGAATGTGAGAATCCGGTAGCGAAGCCAGCCCCAGCGGCTCAGCTGCTCGATTCGGGCTGTGTCTCGCACCGCACTCTCCGCACCCATCGCCGCGAACAGTTTGCGCACCACCGCATAGGTGGGCAGGGTATGGACCGTGATGTCCAGATCGTTGCGCAGCTCCAGGCCATGGCGCTTGGCTTGGCTTGCATACCGGCGTTGATCCCAGCGGCAATCGACCGGTCCGTAGGTGCCGTTGCTGAAGGGAGCACCGCGCAGGCTCTGCAGCACACGCAGCAGGATCGCCAGTGGACGGCAGGGCACAAAATCACTCAGCACCAGGCGCCCTCCCGGGCGCAGCACCCGCTGTGCCTCCTGCAGAAAGGCTTGCCTGCTTGGGAAATGAAAGATGCACTCCACAGCCAGCACCACGTCCAGGCTGTCGGTGGCCAGGGGAAGCGCACAGGCGTCAGCCACAATCCACTCAATCGTATTGGCGGCTCGGGGTTGCACGAACTGGCGGGCCCGTTCGATCTGGCGGGCATCAAGATTGAGACCCGTCAGGGCAAGGCCATCCCAGTTTTGGTTGAGGCTGTCGATGGTTCCACCAAAGCCACAACCGACATCGAGCACACTCTCGCCGGCCTGGAGATGGGCCTGATCAAGCATCAATCGGGTCAGGGCTTCTGCGGCTTGCGGGAATTCCTGAATGGCAGAGAGTTCGGAGGGGTGGGGATCTTTCCAGTAACCCCAGTGCACATGGTTGCCAAAGCAGCGCTCCAGTTGGGGGTCTCCCGCCTCAAGCCGCTGCAGAACCTGGTCGAAATAGGGGAGGGCGGGGGCTGGCATGCTGGGACGCTTGATGGACAGGATTGTCTGCAGGGGGAGGCGGCCATCGCCGCGAGTCGCTGGGCCGGGCATCAGCAGCTTGGGTGGGCGTCGGACCTTGCGATCCATCCGCCCCCAGGGCGCACGGGCCATCCTCCATGGCCGCTGCCCGCTGCCGCAACGCCTCCTTGACCGGATGGCAATCCGCGCGGCCCTTCTTGTGCACGCCCGTGCATCCGCTTCTGCTCGGCGGAGGGGCTGAATGCTCGCCTACAACGCGGCCGTCAAGGATGCTGTCCTTCGGTGAATCACGAAACTGACGCCCATCAACGCCAGGTACAAACATCCCAACGTTCGATGGCTAATCAGAATTGCAAGGAACGTCATCAGTGAGAGCACCAGGGCAATCCATGGGAAGTAGGGATAGCAAGGGGTGAGGAACGGGCGCGGTAGGGATGGTTCCTTGACCCTGAGAACCAACAGCGAAATCATCGCTAAGGTGTACAGCGTTAGCGCTCCAAAAACCGAGAGCAGGATCAAATCACTTGTGCGTCCGGATGCAAGGGCCAGCAAGCCAATGGCGCAGTTGAGCTTGAGGGCGTTGGCAGGTGTTTGGTGGCGCGGATCAAGCTTGCCAAGAACTGCCGGTGCGTGGCGCATGCGTCCAAACTCAAGTGTGGATCGACCCGAGGCCAGGATCAGCCCGTGAAAGGAGCCAACCAAGCCGAATAAGCCGGCCACGTAGAGGAATTGGTAGAGGGGATGGTGGGTGCCCATCACCTTGGATAGGGCCATCGGTAGAGGAGAATCCGAAACACTTCCATCAAGTTTGAACACAATTGTCTGCCAACCATCCACCCCAGTGGCTCCAATGAACGTCAGAAGGGCCAGCACGGCCAGCGTGAGAAATGCCGCAATAAAGACTTTCGGCAATGTGCGCTGGGGATTCACTGTTTCTTCTGCCATGTTCGCAATGGCTTCGATCCCCAGAAAGCACCACACGGCGAATGGAATGGCAGCCACAGCTCCCTGCCAGCCATGGGGCAGGGCATCTCTTGTCAGGTTTTCCAGCTGAAGGTGCGGCAGTGATACAAAGCAGAAGACAATGAGTGAGGCCACTGCTACTGCAGTGACAATAAGTTCAGCCGTGGCGGCAGCCTTGACGCCACGGATATTTAACCACGTAAATAAGAGATAGGTAGCAAAGGCAATGGAGAGCAGCGGTAGCCTTGGGGCAAACAGATGAAGGTAGTCACCGATGGCGAAGGCGATCGCCGGTGGTGCAAAGATAAACTCCACATCCTGAGCCATGCCGGCGCAGAAGCCCCAGCTCCTGCCGAGGGCGCGGTCGGCGTAGGACATGACCCCGCCCGCCCGCGGGATCGCGCAGGAAAGCTCGGCATAGCTCAAGGTGAAGGTTAGGTAGAGCAGCGACACCACCACCAGGGCCAGGCCAAGCCCCAATGTGCCCCCCCTGGCCAAACCCAGATTCCAGCCGAAAAACAACCCAGCGAAGGCACAGCCCACCCCCATCGCCCAAAGCATCAGGGGCGTGATCGAGCGGTTGAGCTCGGCCATGGAGCAAAGATCGAGGACGCACCGACTATGGGTCCCGCCGAACCCTTGTCGATACATGTCGATCGGATGCTCATCTGACGGGGCCCCTGGCTGTGTTTTCCTGCCAGGTCATTCAGCTTTCAACCGTCCCTGGGGCCACGGCTTGTGGTGTATTTGGTTCCGTTGGCTTGAGGCCTCCCGAGACTTCGGCCAGCTTCAGAGATCCGTACAATCAGACCTTGTGCGGCAGCGATTTCGACCATGGCGGCCATCCTCGCCTTTGGTGCCCATCCCGACGACATTGAGTTCGGTTGCGGCGGCACCGTGCGCAAGTTGATTGAGAAGGGCTGGAGTGCTGTCCATGTGTGCGTGACCTCAGGAGAAGCCGGCAGCAGCTCAATTGATCGGGCAACGCTGGCTGCCACCCGTGAGCAGGAAGCACTTCGGGCCGCTGAGGTGCTTGGGGCCGAGCGTGTGCATTTCCTGCGCGCGGCTGATGGGCTGACGCAGTATTCGCGGGATCACAAGATCGCCGTGATCAATCTCATCCGGGAGGTGCGGCCGGACATCCTGTTTGTGCATGCGAGCAGTGACCACTTTCCTGATCACAGCTTGATCCATGGGCTGGTGATGGGCGCCGTGGCCGGTGCCGCCGGCCCCTGGTACCAGGAATCCATCGGCGAGCCGCACCTGGCCGGCACCATTCTCGGTTACGAGGTTTGGCATCCCCTCAACACCTTTCAGCTCTCGGTGGACATCACCACCACCGTGGAGCGGAAGCTGGCCGCCCTCCGCTGCCATCAGTCTCAGATTGAGGCGACGCACTATGACGAAGCCTCCCTCGGCCTGGCCCGCTACCGCGGTGTGATGAGCTTCTCCAGCACCTACGCCGAGGTTTTCGAAGTGCTGCGCACCTCCCTGGGTCTCCCTGAAGGGCTCGCTTGACATTGGCGCTTGCTCGCCCCCAAGCGCCCCATGGGCCTGGATGGACGCTTCCAGAGTTGACGCTTCCATGGCTGGCTCTGCAGGCGGCGTGAGTTGTTGGGACCAGCGCCGCCACCCATTCGGCAGCAGAGCCTCGGCGCTGATCAGAGCGCCGCAGGAAGCTGCCGCCTGCTCCAGCCGATGATGGTGACCAGGCCCCCACGTGTTCCCCCCGCCTGATCACAGCCATGTCAAAGCCCCTGACTGCCGCTGCCCTGACAAGGTTTCCTGTGGCCCTGATGGCTGCCATGGCTTTCACCAGCAGCGTCGCGACGGCCGTGGCCCATCCCCTGGCGGTGGTGCCGGAGGCCGAGCGCGTAACAGGCCCTTCGACTGGGGTCGTCGTTGCCCCCACCAGCAATGCTGGCGTCCTGGCGGTGCGCAGCCTCGGCAGCCAACCCCTGGGGGGAGATTTCAGTGCCCTGAAGGGGCGGGTGCTGCGCCTGCGGGAGATCACCATCGCCCCCGGCGGCCACATCGGCCTGCACCGCCATGACAGCCGGCCTGGGGTGGCTTATCTGCTGGAGGGACGCCTGACGGAACGTCGGGGGCCCTCCTACAGCCCAGTGGTGCTGAAGGCCGGCGAAGCGGCCTTTGAAACCACGGGTGTCAGCCACTGGTGGCGCAATGAAACCAGCCAGCCGGCTCGGGCCCTCGTTGTCGACATCGTCGAGGAGTCAACGCCCTGAACAGGCTGATCCCTCTGAGCTTGCGGGCCCCTCCATGACCTTGCCATGGGTTAGGACCTGTGCTGAAGCAGGGCCCGATAGGCGTGCTGCAGTTCGGCGCAGGCCTGCGGGTCCCGGTCCAGCAAACCTTCCGGCCTGGAATCCCTGGCTTTCCGGGGTCGAATGCCGGTGGCTGAAAGTGTGTCCTTGAACCAGACATTGCGCTCGATCTCGCTGCCTGGCAGCACGAACGCCTCCGGAACGTTGACAAAGGTCCTCAAGCGGCTGTGATCCCAGTTGCTGCTCGGGATGCTCTGAACCCAGGGGATCTCCTGAGCCAGGGATCCGAGAGTGGCGTCTGGTGCGCTGAGCAGCGCATCGAAATCCACCAGATGGGTGGCCTCTGGAAGACAATCCTTTGCCAGCCGCCCATAGCGCTCCGTATTGGCATAGCTGATCTGCATGATGTCCATGCCGTGATCCCAGATCCGCTGGCCCGCCCTGCGCAGATCGGCCAAATCAATGCTGTCAGCGACGGACTTGCCCACGAAGGAGCGCAGACGCTGCAGGTCGATCCGATCGCCGCTGCCGCTGAACCCAGCTGTGGCGCAGTGTTCAAGGAACTCCATCCCCAAGCCGGGATCGGCATCAGCGGGGTCCGAGGGCAGCAGCAAACGTGTCACCACATCAGTGATTTCCTGGTTGGTGACGTTCCCCTCCGCGCTCAGAAAGTGGACGGTTCGCCGCAGCAGAAACGAGTGAAAACAGTCGTCGGGTCGCCGGGTGGTGAACAGCAGGCTGCCGCCGCTGTCCTTCACCAAGGCCAGAAGCCGCAGAAACTCGGCTTCGTTGCGGTTGTAGGTGTGCTCCTTGATCGTGAGGATCAACGGCGGTTGATCAGGGGCCGCAGCCTGGCGGTCGCCGGCCTCCAGGTCGAGGCGCCCCTGCAGGGCCTCCACATCGGCGAGCAGGGTTGCATCGACCCTGGGGTCGTAGTGCCCATCGGCACCGGGAATCCGGGGCAGGCCCAGGCGTCTGGCCAGATCGCGGTGCCGCTCGATCCAGCCCTCTTCGCAGCCCCCGGCGACCATCCGCTGCTGCAGGCGCCACTGCAGCAGCGCCAACTGGGCCCCGATCAGCAGCAGCCGGTCCATGTCGACCTCGCTGCGAGGGTTGGGCGTCTGGTTGTGACGGCAGCCTGGCAGCACACCCAGATTGCCCGGTTCGTTGAGCAGGCCGATGGCCTGGCGTCCTTCGGAGAGCTCCGCGCAACCCAGGCAGATCAGCAGCATCGTGCCTCCCTGACGGGGGCTGGAGGCAACCACGTTGAGCTGAATTCGCCGCTCGCGCAGGAAGGTTCCCAGCTGGTCGTGCAGCTCAGCCATCGCTCCTCGCCCCAGGCCCGATCGCTGGAATCCTATGCATCAAGGAACAGCCGTCAGGGCCCCTGCCAGCATGGCCAACAAGGCCTGCAGGCGTTCAGATGACGGACCCATCGGCCATTGCCGAAACGCAGCTGCTGATCAGGGAAGCCTGGGCAGCGGTGGGGCGATCCAGTCCCAGCGGGCGCATCCTTGCTCTCCCGGGCGCCTGCATCGTCGATTCCGGACAGCCATGGCTGTTCACCAATGGCGTGTTCCTCAACGAACCCGTCGCCTCGCCGGCCGATCTGAAGGCGTTGGCAGAAGCGGCACTGAACCACTTCGGGCCATCTGGCCATGGCTGGTTTCTGAGTGCGAGCGAGGAATGGCTTGGCCCCAGTGCGGAGGAGGTGCTTTCCGGCCTTGGCCTCAACCGGGCCATGACGGCCATCGCCATGGCAGCAGATCAGCTCCTGCCCCCAACGCGGCCCCTGCCTGATGTGGTGGTGCGCAGGATTGACGACGAAGACACACGATTGGCGATAGCGGAGCTGAACGCGACGGTCTACGACGTCCCGCTCGAATGGGGGCACCGAGCGGTCGGCCATGGGCGACTCTGGCAAGAGCCCCTGTTCGGCCATGTGGCTTATATCGACGGCATTCCCGCCTCCGCCGGTTTTGCGATCGCGATCGAGGGGGCGCTGTACGTGGCCTGGTTAGTGACGGCGAGCCCCTACCGCGGCCGTGGGCTGGCCGAATTGGTGGTGCGACGAAGCCTGGCGGAAGCGAGTCTGGCCACCGGCATCAAAAGGACGGTCCTCCACGCCTCACCGGAGGGGCTGGACCTCTACTGGCGGATGGGTTATCTCCCCGTGGCGTCGTTCCCGCTCTGGGAACCGGCGCAATCGTGAAGCCATGGCCATACTGAATCCGCAGCTCCCGAGAGATTCAGGCTGACGAGCTCCCTGCGCGGTTGATTGGCCAATCGATGCGTTGCCATCGCCTGTTCACCCCTGCACAACGGAGCGAGCTGCCGTGGCAAACCATGACGGCAGAGTCTCCAGCCGACCCCCTTTCGTGCAAGTTAGGCAAATCATTTTGATGCACAGGCCATGACGTCAGCGCCCACGGCTTCGGCCCAGGCCTGGTTGGAGTCGTTCGCGGCGGCGTTGGCTCAGGGCGATCCCCAGGCCGTGGTGGCCCTGTTCGCTCCGGATTGTTTCTGGCGCGATCTGGTGGCCTTCACCTGGAATCTGCGCACGGAGGAGGGGCCGGAAGCCATCGCCTTGATGCTGGACGCCCGCCTGGCGGATGTGGCTCCCAGCGGCTTCGCCCTGCGCGGTGAGGCCAGCGAGTCCGAGGGCGTGGTGGAGGCCTGGTTCGGCTTTGAAACCCGTGTCGCCATCTGCAGCGGCCATGTGCGCCTGCGCGAGGGCCGCGCCTGGACCGTGCTCACCGCCATGGAGGAACTCAAGGGCCACGGGGAGAGGGTGCGTGAACGCCGGCCGGTGGGGGCGGAGCACGGCGTGCATCCCGGTCGGCTCTCCTGGGCGGAGCGGCGCCGTCAGGAGCGGCAGGAGCTCGGCATCAGCCAGCAACCCGATGTGGTGATCGTGGGCGGCGGCCAGGCCGGGCTCACGCTGGCGGCGCGCCTGCGGCACCTGGAGGTACCCACCCTGGTGCTGGAGAAACAGGCCCGCCCGGGCGATCACTGGCGCCGGCGCTACAAGAGCCTCTGCCTGCATGACCCGGTTCACTACTGCCACTTTCCCTATCTGCCCTTCCCGGAGGGCTGGCCCATCTACACCCCCAAGGATCAGCTGGCCGACTGGATGGAGGCCTATGTGAGCGTGATGGGCCTCAACGTCTGGGGTGGGTCGCCGGCCCACAGCGCCCGCTTCGATCCGCAGGAGGGCCGCTGGCAGGTGACGACCGAGCGCGATGGCCAGTCGGTGGTGCTCAGGCCCCGCCACCTGGTGATGGCGCTGGGGGTGTCGGGCTACCCGACCGTGCCGCAGATCCCCGGTGCCGAGAGCTTCGCTGGCGATCAGCACCACTCCAGCGCCCATCCCGGACCCGATGCCTACCAAGGCAAGCACTGCATCGTGGTGGGCTCCAACAACTCCGCCCACGACATCGCCGCCGCCCTCTGGGAAGCCGGAGCCGCTGAAGTCACGATGCTGCAGCGCAGCTCCACCCTGGTGGCGCCGATGCCGGCGCTGGAGAGATACGCCTTCGCCGGTTCCTATTCCGAGCAGGCCCTGGAGAAGGGCATCACGCCGGATCAATCGGACATGACGACCGCCTCAATCCCCTACCGGTTGCTACCGCGGTGGCAGAAGCCGATCTACGACGCCATGCGCCGCGATTATGCCGATCTCTACAGCCGCCTGGAGACGGCCGGTTTTCAGCTCGATTTCGGCGCGGATGACTCGGGCGTGTTCATGAAGTTCCTACGGCGCGGTTCCGGCTATTACCTCGATGTCGGGGCCTCGGAGCTGGTGGCCGATGGCCGCATCCGGCTGCGCAGCGGCGTGTCCATCGAGCGGCTCACCGAGACCACGGCGGTGCTCAGCGATGGCAGTGCCCTGCAGGCGGATCTGGTGGTTTACGCCACCGGCTTTGGATCGATGAACCGCTACGTGGCGGAGCTGATCTCACCGGAGGTGGCCGATCGCCTCGGCAAGGTGTGGGGGCTGGGATCGGACACCCCCAAAGACCCCGGTCCCTGGGAGGGAGAACTGCGCAACATGTGGAAGCCCACCCAGGTGGAGAACCTCTGGGTCCACGGCGGCAATCTGCACCAGTGCCGTCACTATTCGCTCTATCTGGCGCTGCAACTCAAGGCCCGTCTTGCCGGGCTGGAAACCCCCGTCCATGGTCTGGCCCCCAGCCATCACAGAGCCTGACGCGAGTTTGTGACTGGCAGGGACTGCTGATCGGTGGTTCAAGGCCAGACCCTCCCGATGCCGTTGAGATCGAAGCGCTGGGGGGCGCCGGGAGGGATCGCGCAACAGAGCCAGACCGATTCGCCATCGCTGGGTCGAACTCGGAAATGCAAGGGAAGGGCCATCCCACCGCTGGCCCCAGGGCCAGGCCCACAAGCCTCAGATCAGCAGCAGGCGATCGAGGAGTTGCTTCCAGGTCAGGCCCTGCAGCTGGGCGCCGAAGACGTGGCTCTGCTCTGCGGGTTCCAGGGGCGCCTGGCCCACGCTGCGCAGCAGCCGGTTGAGTTCCGCCGGATCCAGATGGTCGTTGCCATCGCCATCGATCGGCAACAGGTACTGCAACAGCCGTTCCTCCCCCTCGTGCAGCCGCCGCAGACGCAGCAGCAACTCGCTGAACTCCACCGCATCGACGCTGCCATCGCCATCGAGATCGCTCGCTTGCAACACAGTGGCCAGCTGGTCGGTTCCCACCGCCCCATCGGCAGCACCGACCCCCAGGCCCTCCGCCAGTTCCGCCACACTCAGCCGCCGATTCTGGTCCTGATCGAGCGAGGCGAAAAGCGTCTCCAGCTCCGTCACCAAGGCCGGCTCGGCCCGGGCCAGCAGGGAGGGGTGGCGATCCCCGGCCAGGGCACCGCGCAGCTGCCGGCGGAAATCGCCCATCAGCCGGCGAGCCACATCAAAGCGGCGGCGATGTTCCTCGGGGGTGAGGATCGAATGCAGGCCCACCGGAATCAGGGTCGGCACCATGCGCTTCAGCAGCAGCAGCAACAGCGCGGTGGAGACGATGAACGGCAGGGTCAGCACGGGCAGGGGCCGTCCTGTGACGGCCTGCAGCAGGCTCCCCAGCGGCACCATCAACAGACTGCCGAGCGCCGCTCCCGCCAGTCCGGCCCCAAGGCTGAGGCGGTTGAGGGGATAGAACACACCCGCCACGGCGATGGCGGTGAGCACGCCGTCAAAGCTCCACAGGCCCTGGGCCACATCAGCGGCGGGCGCCCCGAGCCCCAGGCCGGTGAGACCTCCCACCAGGGCTCCGGCCACTCCCACCAGGCCCGCCATGGGGCTGGCCACCACCACCGCCAGAAGCACCAGAGAGCCGGAGAGCAGGTTGGAACAGAAAAACACCTGGCCAAAGCCCTTTGGCATGGCCTGGAGCAGGGCGACCAGCGGCCCGCTGACCGACTCCGGTGGGCTGGCCTGCAGCAGTTTCAGCTCCGGGTGAGCCAGGGCTGCGGCCAGCAGCAGCAACGACCAGGTGACCAGGCAGAAGGGCAGGGTGAGCGGGGGCAGACCGACAACCCGCACCAGCCACCGCCCCAGCCCATGCACCAGCAGGGTGGTGAGGCCGGCCCCCAGCACCGTCAGCAGCAGCCAGGCCAGCGACGGGATCGCCGTGCCGTGATCGGCCAGGGCCGCCACCGCACCGCCCACCAGGGCGCCGTTGAATCCATAGATGCCGTTGCGTCGCGCCTGGCGATCGGCGCCGATCGCCCGGGCGACGAGGTGGGCCGCCACGATGCCCAGCAAGGTCAGTGCCGCCGCCCAGAATGACTGCAGCGCCATGGCCAGCAGCAGCAGCAGACCGCTGAGCGGATTGTTGATGAAGATCACCTGGCCGCAGCTGCGCAGCCAGCCCACCAGTGTGTGGGCCAGGGGGTGATGGCCCCCCAGACGGGTGATGCCCGGCAGGGTTCCACTGCTGGGCAGGAGGTGCTCCAGCCCGCTGCGGCCCGGCGGCTCAGCCTTCAGGAAGCCTTGCAGCAGCTCGTAGGCAGGCAGGGGGGATGCAGCGGGGGGCATGGCACGGCCAGGCGCAGGTCAGGAGAAGCAAGTGGGCGGCAGGGATCGGGCCAACCGGGAACAGGACCAGGCGTCCTCCGTTGCGGGGGCTCTCGGCGGGTCAGTGCCATCGCGGAGGGGAGACGCTCCGGCCTACAAACGCTCCTCCAGCACGTCCAGCACCCCCTGATAGATGCCAAGTGACACTTCGGCCAGGGAATTGAGCGTGTCGAGGTGGGGGTTGATCTCGCAGATCTCCCAGCAGCAGACCCGAGGATCGCGCAGCAGGGTGCGGTTGATCTCCAGGGCTTCGTGGGCCCACAGACCGCCCAGCACCGGTGTGCCCGTCCCTTTGCAGACGGTGGCATCCATGCTGTCGACGTCGAAACTGACATAGATCAGATCGCAGTCCGCCAGGTAGTCCAGGCAGCGCCGGGCAGCCGCCTCGCCACCGATGCGCCGCACCTCCTCGGTGCTGACGATCGGCAAACCAAAATCGCGAATGGTGGCTTCTTCCGCCGGTTCGGTGTCCCGGACGCTGACATAGATCAGATCCCGCAGCAGGATCGCCGGCTTGCCGGTTCCGCAGAGCGCCTGGCACCACTTCCAGAGATCTGCGGTTTCCCCTGCCGGATCATTGATGGCGTGGTGGAGATTGTCGTGGCCGGTGGCCACCCCCAGTGGCATGCCATGCATGTTGCCGGAGGGGGTGGTGTAGGGCGAATGGATGTCGGCATGGGCATCGATCCAGACCACGCCCAGGCGGCTGTCGGGGTGGGCGCGGCGCAGCCCGGCGATCGTGCCGGCGGCGGTGGAATGATCGCCGGCCAGGACCACCGGAAACAGGCCCCGCTGCCGGGAGCTGGCGACCAGCTCGGAAGCCTGAGCCATCACCTGGGAAATGACGCGGATGTGGCGGGCATGGGGCGTGATCTCTCCGCCGCTGATTTCGCTGGCACGGGCACGGGGCAGCTGCTGCTCGGAGATCTCCTCGATCAGCTGGTCGCGGATGCGGCGTAGGTCCTTTTGGCGCTGGGCAGCCTGCTTGAGCAGCTCAATGCCTGAGCCTGAGCCGGGGATGCCGGCCCCTAGATCGCAGTCCACCTCCACCAGGCAGATCTTGGAGCAACGGCTGCCGGTGCTGTAGTGAACCAGCGTTTTCTTGAGCCGCTTCATGTCAGCCAGAGAGAGGGCCAGCTGGCCATCGCTGAGCAACAGGTTCAGAAACTCGTCATAGCTGATGGTGCCGCTGTGATCCACGTCGTGGGCCCGCATCAGGGCTTCGAGGCGCTGGACGTCGGGGTTGTCTTCGAACACCGAGAGCAGCACTGACATCTCCTCAAGGCTGAGGCTGCCGCTGCCATCGCGATCGACCAGAGCAAAGATCTCGCGGAGGTTGCGGCTGAGATCGAAGCCCCCCTGCCCCAGGGCCCAGGCGGTGAATTCGTGGCTGTCGAGATAGCCGCGCTCGTTGGCCAGGGCCAGCAACTCGGCGCCCGCTTCGCTGGAGAGGCTTTCGCCCAGGTTGGCGAGGGCCCGCTCTGTTTCGGCCACCGAGATCTGGCCGTCGCCATTGGCATCAAACAGGCGGAAAACCAGTTCCAGTTCGCGGCAATGCAGTTCGGCCAGGGCCGAAGCCATTGAGAGAGGAGCCATGCAGGAGCCGCTGAACGATTCGTTTCTGTCCCAGTTCTAAGCGGTCAGCACCCTCCCCGTCACCCCGTTACGACCCATTGTTCAGACCTGATCCTGGTCAAACCTGGCCCGGCGGCGCAATCTGGGCCGCCGCCAGGGGCCTGGGCGTCGTCCGTTGCGGCGGAAGGCGTTCCGCTGGCAGGTGCAGCGGCGCTGGATTCCCAGCGGTGTGGGCAGAGGTGACTGTAGAGCGACTGATGCATCCACTATTTGAGACACCCTGAGCTTCAGGTCTGTCTTCGCCATGAGAATCGATCGGCGCCGATGAATGACGGGGCCTGCCTTCAACGCTTCCTGCTGCTTTTTTAGCCTATGGAGCGATTGGTTGGCGGCAAGGCGTCTCTCTCTGCGTTCTTGCTTCAATCCATTCCATGCATGTCATTCGAACGCCAAGCCTGGCTGAAGCCAAGGAGCCGTCGTGATCGTCGTCGTCTCCTCTGAGATCGGCGCCAGTCGTTGGGCCGCTATGTGGTGATTGGCAGGCGGCCGCCACTCTCCTGCACCAGGGTCAGCAGGCGCAGCAACTCTCCTTCGTTGCGGTTGATCGAGGGCTGGTAACCGGCAACACCCATCCTCGCGATCCAGGTTCTTCGGTAGGGCCTCCACAGCGGCCCGAAGGAACCATCGAAGCAGGGATCCCAGCTCCATGGGGTTCTGCCGGTCCGGTTGACAGCCAATGGCTGCTCACCCACGTTGAAGCAACCATCCGGCTGATCACCATGACCTCTGCGCGCATCGTTAAGCCCTCGCAACGGCCAGAGCCGAACCGGGTTGCAGGATTTGACATCCAGGCCCTGATTTCGGGAGACGAGGCCCAGAGCTTTGAGGCCTTTTACACCAGCGGCAACAACGGCACCGGACCGGCACCCCATTGCCATCCCTGGGATGAAACGTTCTTCGTCATCAGGGGGCCGGTGGTGTTCGGCGTGGGGGATCAGGAGCAGCCGATCGAAGCAGGCACGCTTCTGCATGTGCCGGGGGGCGAGCGGCACTGGTGGCGCTTCGAGGTGGAGGGAGAGTTCCTCTCGTTCACCTCCGGGAAGCAGGCTGCGGCCATGTACCGGGACCTGGCGACCTTGCCGGCCGATGCCGCCAAGACGGAGTATCGGGCGGTGGCCTTTCGCCACGGCCAGGCGGCCCGGCCCCAGGCCTGAAGAACGTTCAAGCCCACTATCCCAGTCCCGCACCACGCCACCGGCCGGGCAGACCAACACCACGCCGATTCTCGGGCCTCAGGGCTCCCAGCGCTGCGAGCCCAGGATGGTGAGGTCCACGTAGCTGCTGCCGTTGTGGTCCTTGGGGCTCAGATGCACCCGGAAGCCGCCGAGGTCCACGTTCCGCATTGTTTCCAGGGCCGTGACAAAGCGCTGGCGGGTGGGGGCGGGCCCGGCCCGGCGCAGGCCCTCCACGGTCAACTTGGCGGCCAGAAACCCCTCCAGGCTGGAGAAGCCGAAGTGCGGTCTGGCCTGCTCGCGCCGCATCAGGCGCTGGTATTCGCGCACCACCGGCACCCGCTCATTCCAGGGGAATGGCACCACCTGCGTGATGCCGATGCCGCTGGCTTCTTGGCCCAGCAGGGAGGCCCGCAGGGCACTGGTGCCCACAAAGGACACGTTCATCAGCTGGGCCGTGCTGCCCTGCCTGTGCATCTCGCGGCTGAAGGAGGCTGAGCTGGGGTAGGCGGCCACGATCACCACGGCGTTGGCGTTGGCGCGCATCACCGTGCTGACCGCCCCCCCTGTCTGGGTGGAGTTGCGCTCCACCCTGGCCGTGGCCACCGGCTTGAGGCCGTGGCGCTTGAGGGCCTTGAGGGCACCGCTGAGCCCATCCTGTCCGAAGGCGTCGTTCTGGATCACCACGGCAATGCGATGGCGACCGCTGCGCACCAGGTCATCGACCATCCGGTCGATTTCCATGTGGTAGCTGGCACGCAGGTTGAACACCATCGGCCGAAGGGGCTGGCGCAGCAGTTGGGCGCCGGTCAGGGGGGCGATCAGCGGGATCCTGTTGCTCTCCACCAGGGGCAACACCGCCTTGACGGTGGGGGTTCCCACGTAGCCGAACAGGGCGAACACCTTGTCGCGCTCAATCAACTGCCGGGTGTTGCGCAGGGTGAGGGGAGGCTCGTAGCGGTCATCGAGGCTCAGCAGCTTCAACCGCCGTCCATGGATGCCGCCCTGGCGATTCACCTCGGCGAAGTAGGCCAGAGCCCCTTCCCGATATTCCTGCCCGAGCATGGCGGAGGGGCCGCTCAGGGCGGCCGACTGCCCCAGCACCAGCTCAGCGGGGGGTGGTGTGGCGCCCAGGCCCGGGACCGCCAGGGCCAGGCTGAGCCCGAGGACGCCTATTGCCGCCACCGGCCCATGCCCGCTCAGCTTTAACTTCAGTGAACAGCAGCGGGTTCGCATGGGGCAGCGCAGGCAAAGACCGTGGAACGTTCTGGCGATGGTGGCCGTCGTTCTGGCGGCCATCCTGGCCATTCTCGGGATCAGCCGCATCGACGTGATTCCGGTGCAGAGCCGCGATGCCCTGCGCCTGTCCTCGGCGTCTCGCGCCCTCACCACCCTGCCCCTTGGCGAGAAGCCGCCCATCGGCGTCTGGAGCGCCATGCGGGGCGATCAACTCAGCGCCGGGGAGGACCAGGTCGATCGCACCGAACTGGAGCGGGCGCTTTACAAGGTGCAGGTGGGGGTGTACTCCACCAGCAATTATGAGCTGGACCTCACGGTGCCCAGCTATTCCAGTAGTGGCTATGTGTGGCTGCGATGGGAGGAGCCCATGCAGCGCTATGTGGAGAGTCGCGGAGGTGATATTTCCAGTCTGTTTATTGTCTTGAACACCCTGCTTTCCGACAAGGATTCCAGCCTAAATCCGGTGGGAGAGGCCCCGATAAAGCTTGCGGATGGCAGTTATTACCAGCTCTTCACCTATGTCGGACGTTATTACGTTGACAGAGCCAGCTTCCGTCATTATCCATTCATGAACATCAGTCTGCCGCTGGTGATTGAGGCCAACGACGTGGATGGTCAACTTGGCTACCGCAACCTGCGCCTGCTTCCAGAGATCCGCAACAGTGGAATGGGTCTCTATACCCACATGATCGGTTGGCTCAACATGGGCTGGTCGATCGCCGAATACCGTCACCATTACGCCACCAACTTCGGGCTTGGAGTTGAGGAAAACGAATACAGCCAGATTCTGTTTGAGATCTCCTACGGCACCTCTTCATGGGCGTCTTTCTGGCGGCTTCTGTTGCCCCTTGTGGTGCTGATGACGATGGTGTTGCTGGTGTTCAAGGTGCGTCCGGATGAACAGGATGCCCGCGCCAGTATTCCAGTCACGGTGTTGCTCACCCTGGTCTTTCTGCAGCAGACCTACCGCGACCAACTGCCTGATCTGCCCTTCCTCACGTTCCTGGATCAGGTGTATGTGGTGGCCTACGTGGTCACCCTGGCGGCCTTTGTTCTCGTGCTTTGGATTGGCCGTCGCTACGGTATTATGGAAACGATGGAAGATCCGGTTGCCAAGGAGGCTCTCCTGCGGCATCTGCATCGCCTGGATGACACCTGGCCCCTGGTTGTGGTGCTGTTGGGTGGTGCGGCCATCACCTTCTGCTGGATCACGATTCCCCAGGCGCTCTGAGGGAGCGGAACATCGGGTGGCACAGCTCGCCAGCGCGCCCAGGTGCCATCCTCCGCCCGTTCTGCTGCTCGCGGCGGAACATGACTTTGTCACCCTCCGTTCGATGCAGGGGTGGCAGAAACTCGCCAAGCAGCGCCTGGTGGTCATCCCTGGAGCGGTGCACCATGCTCTGCTCGAGAGGCCCGAGGCCTGTGGCGTGCACCTTGAGGCCTTCCTGCAGGCACAGGAGGAATCAGGGAGCATCGACCAGAAGGGCCACCGCTGAGCCCGAGTGGCTCAGCAGCCCCTCAGATCTCCGCATCATGGGGCGGCGGGACGTCCCAGATCTGAGGCTGGTTTCCGTTATTGGCGCCAGGGACTTCGTAGCCCAGTGCCCCATTTCAGGTGGTTGCGGCCAGCACACGATGGTGGCTCAGGCCGGGGAGATGACGCTTCAGGCATGGGCCCCGGGCTCAGCTGTTGTCTTCAACATGACGCTGGCGATGAGCCGCGTGAATTGAGGTGCTTCGCGCCGCCTGGAGTGACACGATTCAGAGGTCGTTGCGCTGGCCGGCCAGCAGGGTGAGCAGCACCTCACGGCGGCGTGGGCCGTCGAGCTCCACCAACAGCACGGACTGCCAACGGCCGATGCCAAGCCGCCCCTCCACCACCGGCAGGGTGAGCTGATTGCCCAGCATCAGGGAAATCAGATGGGCATGGGCATTGCGGGGTTCGTCAGGCGGGACGCCGGGACGCAGATGCAGGTCGTTATGGAGCCAGGGGCGATCCGGTGAGGCCAGCTCGAGGAAGAAACGCTCGATGTCAACCAGCAATCGCTCCTCATTTTCGTTGAGGGCAAGTGCGGTTGTGGTGTGCTGACCCACGGCCACCAGCAAACCGTCGCTGATCCCGCTGCGATCGATCAGAGCCTGCAGGTCCGTCGTGATGTCGTGGCAGGAGAAGGAGCCGACCGTCTGCAGATCGAGACGGTGATGCATCAGCTGGACCATTGGTGTGCGGCGGTTGCCGGCAGTGGGCTGAGGGACAGTATCGAACCTGGCCCGCCTGACTCTGCAACCGTGCCGGCTTGGTCTGATCGGTGCAGCAGGGCTCGCTTGGCGCACTTGATGCGACCAAGTACCGAAACTGGCCAGGCAAGGTCTGCCGCGATTCACGAGAGCCCATGCTTCAACAGGACAAGAGACGAATGGATTCGAATCTGCGACCAGGCCTGGGTGCAAGGCGGAGCCCAGCTCCGTTCGGTCAACGCTGCTGCCCGTCTGAGGTCACCGTGGCCGTGGCCCGAGCCAAGGCCCTTTCTTTGGCACGATTGCCTGGCAGCCCGATGCCACCTATTTCCCGTTCTCCTTCATCAGTCCTTGTGTCATCTGATCGATTTTCTCGCCATCATCAGCCCTGTCTTGTGTGTTTCCTTTCTTCTCCGTCTGGCCTCCTTCACCTGTGACAGAGCCAATGGTGGATTGAAGCTTGCTGTCGGTATCTTGCGTTGAGGCTGGAGCTTTTCCTGATTGCGCTCCGAGCAGCGACTGGGGTTGGGAAAAAGGGATCGAAAGGGCCATTGCTGGAGATTGAATCAACAGTGATGCCATGAGCAAGCCCAGCGAAAGAAAAGACATCAATAAAGTCTTCATATCAGATCTCTTGGAATGTTCAGCTTAATCCTACTGCCCATTCCTGGCTGTGCAGATAGAAGTGCAGCAATCATGCGTCGACACGCAGCACGATCTCATTGGATCTTGATACGAAGTTCCGTGGTGTCAATGGCCGCTGAGATGCACTGCATCTGTTGAGGACCAGTGAATGGAGCAACCCTTCGCCAGAGGTGCGACAGATGGTGGGTGACGATTGTAATCAGTCGGAATCTTCTATCGCTTATCGATGCTCTTCATCCTGGTCTTTTCCTGGCTCCGTCCACGCCGCCGCCAGCTCAGGAAGGCCCCAGCGGGCCGCCATTCAGCCTGTCCGCCAACCTTGACCAGTCGATCGAGCCGCAGCTGATGGTCGGCGCTGGTGAGTCGCCCATAGGCCAGGCCCACAACCGCGAACACCCCCAGCGCCGTCGCCGACGCGATCATGAACAGGATCACGATCTGGTAGCGAACCGCCGCCGCTGGCGCCGCCCCCTGGAGGATCTGCCCGGTCATCATCCCCGGCAGGCTCACCAGGCCCATCACCATCATCGAGTTGATCGTCGGGATCATGGCGACGCGGATGGCGTCACGCACCACCGCCCGGCACGCCTCCCAGCGGGTCGCCCCCAGGGCCAGATCCGTTTCGACCTGGTCGCGCCCGCTGCGCAGACCTTCCATGAAGCGATCGAGTCCCAGGGAGAGGCCGTTGAGCGTGTTGCCCAGCACCATCCCCAGCAGCGGGATCAGATACTGGGGTTTGTACCAAGGCTGGGGCTGGATCAGTCCGGTCACCGCCAGCCCCGTGACCAGCGCCGAGGAGGCCATCACCGACAGCAGGCTGTTCAGGTAGATGCCGGCAAAGCGCTGCCGGGTGCGTTGCACGGCGGACACCCCGGCGATCAGCGCCATCGCCGCCCCCACCAGCACGATCAGCGGCGCCTGGTCCTGGTGGAACAGCCACTCGAGCACGAACCCCACCAGCAGCAGCTGCACCACCATCCGCACCGACGCCACCAGCAGGCTGCGGGACAGGCCCAGGCGCAGCGCCGCCGAGAGACCCACGTTCACCAGGATCAGCAGGGCGGAGAGGGCCAGGCGGCCATCACTGATCGTCAGGGCGCCGGCGCTCGATGGGGTCATCGCTGCAGCTCCAGGGTGCGGGTGGCGAAACGCTCGATCTGCTCGCCGTCATGGCTGATGACCACGCAGGCACGCGGACCGGCGGCGAGCCAGTCGGTCAGCAGGGCCTCGACGGCGGCGGTGGTGGCCCCGTCGAGGGAAGCGGTGGGTTCATCCAGCAGCAGCACGGTGGGATCGAACTGCAGGCCCCGCAGCAGGGCCAGCAACTGCAGCTCACCGCCGGACAGCCGCTCGGCGTCGTAATCCAGGAACGAGGCATCGCGTCCCAGGGCCGCCAGCCAGCCGGTGATTCGCTCGTGGCTCCACCTGCCCAGCCCGCGCCGCTCCCGGAACCGCCAGGGCGCGCGCAGGTTCGCCGCCACGCTGCCCCCGCCGGCGACCGGCCGCTGGGCGAGGTAGAGCAC
>NZ_JAYGIA010000096.1:0-19079 GCF_034931165.1 Synechococcus sp. BA-124 BA4
AATCCCGGCCGGTGGGGTGGTCATCGCAAGGAGTCTCTTACTGAGATGCAACTAGGAATCAAGCCACCGTCAAGGGTTCAGCAAGCCCGATGTTCGTTGCGAGCTGTCCCGACTCCTGAACGGGTACCATTCCTGAGCCGCTCGTTGTCACCAGCCAGCGCCAGCCAGTCAGCTTCTCGTGTGTTCGGCGCCAGGCCAGAGCAGGCCAGGTTCATTGCTGGCAACTTGCAGTAGCCCATGCGGCGCCATGCGGCCAGCGCCAGGTTGAATGCAGCGATCTGTGTACAGCGTGGGTCGATCTCCAGTCCGAACAGGTTCACCTCGATGACTGCAGCCACAGCTGCTTTTTCGCTCAAACCTTCCTCCCCTATCCGCAACGCCACCAGCCGCTCAAACATCGCCACCACGAAATGCCCGCTACCCATGCACGGGTCCAGGCATTTGAGCTCTGCGGCTGACTTAGGCCAGCCTTCAAAAGCTCCAGAAGCCGGAGCCCAGGGGCCATCGTCCGACTTGACGAACCGCAGGTAGCTCCAGGGGCAGCCGGGCAGTGCCACGGTTTGTCGCAAGTCATCCTCGGCTTGGGCCGTGCTGCCCAGCTGGGGATTGGCGGCAAGCACCTTGCCGGCGTGCCAGGCACCGAGGGTGTTGTCCAGCAGAAAGTCCACCATGTAGTCCTCGGTGAACAACTGCGTCACCGGGGAGAGTTCATCAGCGCCAATCTTCACGCCGGAATCGTTCACCTCCTTCTTGCGTTTCGTCTGCCAGAACTGATAGGTCCATCCCAGGCTGTCGCTGGCCGTGAAGGTCTCCGTTTCCAACCCAGCCACCAAACCTTG
Source organism: Synechococcus sp. BA-124 BA4 (assembly GCF_034931165.1). Taxonomy (NCBI): domain Bacteria; kingdom Bacillati; phylum Cyanobacteriota; class Cyanophyceae; order Synechococcales; family Synechococcaceae; genus Synechococcus; species Synechococcus sp. BA-124 BA4. The sequence continues at coordinate 840 of NZ_JAYGIA010000096.1, forward strand.
CAGCTGTTGGCGGATCTCCAGCGGCAGCTTCGCCGCCAGCACCGGATCATCCCCTCGGAAGATCTGGGGCAGCATTTCTTGAGCAAACTGCGCCGCCAGCCCCCAGAGATCTGTTCCCTCCTCTGCAGCGAGTTCTTCGCATTCGTCGAGGCTGATCGCGACACCTGATGCGGGCTCGATCAGTAGCTGGTTTTCCGCCAGGAAGCGGGCGAACAGCATGCGGTGCCAGTGCTCATAGGCCATCTCCCGCACCAACCGTTCGATGCTTTGGGTGCCCTTTTGAACATCGCGTTGATCGCCCAGTTGTCTGCCGCGGGCGCGCAGCCGATTGCGCAGCTTTCGCTCCTCTTCGGCCATAGAGGCGAACGGCTCGCTGGCATCCACCGCCAGTGCCGTGAGGGCATCTCGCGCGCCGCCTTCGGCTTTATCGCGGGCTTTTACCACGGTGTTTTCGAGTGTTTTGCGCAGATCGGAGGCGAGGGCGGGCATGGGGATTAGTTGATCTGGATCGGACCGTTTTGCAAGGAAGCGGCCAGCTTCTGGCGCTCAGCGGCCCACCAGGCATCAAGTACTGCTTCGTCTTTAAGCACCCCACTGCTGAGCTTGAGCGGCTGGATGTTGGGCTCCAGGGCCTTGGCTGCCGCAGATCGGGCCTTGCCAAAGCGGGTGGGAAGGCTTTCGGCCAGCTCCGCCCTGCTAGCCAGGGAGCGCTGCTCCAGCGCCTCCAGCAGCTTGCTTCGGTCTACGGGGCCAGCTGGTGGAGGCGCCACCGGCAACTGCAGCGCTTGACCGATGCGATTGCGCTCGACCTCCGGTAGGTCTTGCCATTCGGCACTGGTCTGCAGTTGCTGCAGCTCCGTGGCCACCACCTGGCTCAGCTGTTGCTGGGCCTGCTCCAGCTCTGCCGTGAGTGCCTGCTCCAGCTGCTGCTGCAGGGGAGCCGCGAAATCGGTGGTGGGATCCAGCAGCGAGCGCTGGCTACGGATCGCCTCCACCTGGGGCTCCAGCTCCTGGTGCACTGGCAATCCCTTGGCCTGGTGCAGCAGAGCCTGCAGTCGTTCCCAGCCAGGCAGACGTTTCTCCTTGAGGGCGGCCAGGCTGCAGGCCTGATCCCACAACTCCTGTAGCTGCTCCTTGGCATCAAGGATTGCCTTGAGTTGCTCGGGGCAATTCTTTTGGCGCAGCTCCTTTAGGAGGGTGGCGCTCACTGGCGGGGGCAATGGTGCATCACCACCGGATTGGAGAACCTTGTTCTCAAGGGCATCGAGGAACTCGACGGCCTTGGCTTCTTCCTGTCCTGATTGGGCCGTGACGCTGGCAATGCCAAACACTCCCCGCACCCCCATCTTTTCCTTAGCGGTGAGGCGTACCTCCTGCAGGTAGAAGCGGGCTTTGCCGAGGCTCTGTTGATCGAGCTGACCAACCCCAATCGGGTTGTTCTGGCTGTCCTTGGCGCTGAGGGTGCCATCGCGCAGCAGGGCCAGCAGCACCGCATCCATTGCATCCTGCGGCCAGCCATAGGGCGCTACGCGCAAGTCGGCGCGAATCGCACTGCCCTCCTTGCCGCCGCCGATGGCACTGATGACGATGCGGGCTACTGGATGGCTGTCGTTTGAGCCCTGATGGCCAACGGCTGAAAGCGGTGAATCGCTGCCATCTTTTGCGCGCTTCACGGCGGTGCCCCAGCTGCCGTGGTCGGCCTTGTGGAACTCGGGGAACAGCCGGGCTAGTGCTGCCTCAGAAGCCGCGGATTGCAGCTTCTCACTGAGCTTGATGCCGTACTCCTCGATGCCGCCGCCCTTGAGCACCAGGGCATTGGCGATCACATCGGCAATCAGCTCGTTGCAGTCGTCTTCTGCGCGGCTCTGGCGGCTTTGCATCGCCTGCCTTGCTTCCTTCCCTTCTGGCGTGGAGGGGGTGCCGTAGTGATCGAGCACCCGGCGAGCCGCCGTGGCATCAATGATCCGGCTTTGCAGTTCTTCCGCGCCTCTGCGCGGCAGGAACACATGCAGCACCGGATCGTCGGCGCCGGCCTCGCGGGCGGCATCGCGTACCTCCTTATCGCTGCAGCCCCAGCCATCGCGAATCCACACCACCACCTGCTCGTTCGAGGGCGCCGGTGGTTCGGGGTTAGGCCAGGGGACGATCGACCGCTGGATCTTGGCTTGCCCCTGCAGCAAGCGAACCGCCTTGAGTTCCTTCTGGAGCTCAAGGCCGAGGCGCTTCTCACGCTCGTTGGTGATTTCGGCGGTGTCGTTGCGAACCGCCTGGCGCTTCTCCTCAAACAACCGCTGCCACTGGGCACCTTCTGTGGTCTGCAGGCGGTATTCCTCCAGCCCCGGCTGATCGCCCACCTTCATCAAGGTGCCGTCTTCCGCCATCGCCTCCAGCAAGCCGGCGATTTGGTTTCGCAGGGGGCCGCTGTCCTTGCGCAGGTCTGGCACCATCAGGTCGGCCAGGGTGCGGGATGTGGCGCGAATGCCCTTATCGGCGCCCTGCTCTCGCGGCAGCCGGCTGATCAGGAAGGCCAGCCCGCAGAGGCTTTGCTTGAGCTTGCCCTCCTCTGTGCCCTCCTTGCCGAGATTGGCGATTCGGTTGCTGAGCTCGTTGAGCAGCACACCTGAATTCACCAGGTCATTCGCCATCGATGTGAACAACACATCGCCGGTGATCACCCGGCCCAAGTCTTCTTCTGCGATGTCTTTGACGGCGTCAAAGACATCGCAGCTGGGAGCGCAGCTGGCTGTTGGTGCCGGCCACATCGACGCTGCGGAAGCACTCCTCCCAGAAGCGCCGGCGCGTGGGCAGCAGCGGGTAGTCGGCCACCGCCACCTGGCGGTCTTCTGATCGCTCCTTGATCAGGCTGCCTTCCAGCTGCTTGGACACTTCACCGGCATTGGCCTCGAGCACCTGCTGCACATCGACCTGGGTATCGGCGCGTTTCTGCAGGATCACCTTGCGGATCACCGTTTCCACGTCGGTGTCCGACAGCTGCACCGTCACCCGGAAGCGGTCTTTGAGCTTCTGCAGCTGGGGCGTTTCTGACGACAGCGCCGACTGGCCGGAGGCCACCAACATCACCCGACTGTCGAGCTCGGTCTGCAGCGCCTCGGCCACTTCCACAAAGTCGGTGGCCCGGTCGTTGGAGTCACCGATGTATTGCTGCACCTCATCGAGCACCAGCATCGTGTGGGGCAGCTCGCCGCCATCGGGCGCCAGGGCCTTACGGGCTAGCTGCACGAACTCGGCGGTGGTGATGTCGCTGTCGCTGTTGGGGTATTGCTGGCGGATCACATCCCGCGCCTCACGGTTGCCAGCGGCATAGTCCGGGTCTTGCTCCAGCACAGCGCCAGCGATCAGCGGGCTCACGTAGAGCTCATCGAGCTCTTCCAGCCAGCGGCTGCCTTCTGCTTCCACTGCGGAACGCACCGCATCGAGATAGCCCTTTTCCCGCAACCAGAAGCAGAAGCGTGCTTGCGGCACCTTCTCGGGCATGCCAACCGCCTTGAGCAGGATCGCAAGCACGGTTTTGCGCACGGCGTCCTTGGCGCCGGAGGGCATGGCGCCGCTGGCGACCATCAGCGGTTTGCCACTTCTGGCGGCGAGGGTGTCGAGCTCGCGGAACTGGGCCTTGACCCCATCGGGGAGCTCCAGCACCAGATCTCGGGCGCGCTTGCCTGGGAACACCTCGGTGTTAGCCCACATGTGGCCGAGCGTCTTCTGCAAGTGCGACTTGCCGCTGCCAAAGAACCCCGCCACCCAGGCAGCGTTCTGGCGGGGCTGTCCCTGCTGGGCCAGGTAGCTCTGCAGGATTCGCTCCATTGCCTGGCCGTACTGGCCGTCGCACACGAAGGTGCTGAGCTCACCCTCCAGCTCGATGCGGGAGTTTTCGTCGTCGAGCGTGGTGATCCGCGCCTGGCCGTTGTTGGCCAGCGGGCTGGTGCGCGGGTCGCGCTGCAGGGTTTGGAAAATCTTTTGGGTCATGCCACCGCTCCTGTGGGATGGCGGGTGATGCCCACCGCCATGTAGTTCCAGCCGTCTCGAGCATCGAGCAGCCGGTAGTTGTTGCTGTCTTTCTGACCTGGGAAGAACACGACCAGACGGCCCTGGATTTCGCGCTCCACCTCCTTGATCACATCGGAGAGCCGCAGGAAGCCAAACAGGCTTCCTGCCCCCAGCAGCGCCACCACATCGTTTTCGGTGGCCGCGCTGAGCTGGGATTTGATCAGGTCTGCCACGTGGCGCAGAAAACTAGAATCCAGCTTGAGGCGGATATCGTCAGGCTGCTCGAAGTACTGCTCGCGGTACTTCATGCCGCCCATCCATTCGGCAAAGGCGGTGGTGAGGTCGACCAGCAGCCAGCCGTGGCCTGCCGTCTTGGTGGCCTGCTCGAATTCCAGCAGCTTGGCCCGCAGGTGCCGCTCCAGTTCTTTTTCGTAGACGAGCATCACCACCCGATTGGCGGCGGGCAGGCCCTGCTGCCAGGGCACAGAGATGTGGTCTGAGTACTGCGCGGCCAGTTCATCAATCCGGCTCATGACTGCTGGCCTCCGTGCAGGGGATCTAATCCACTGGGATCGATCGAGACCACCCCGGCGCCGTGGGAAAGCTTGAGCAAGCCCAAACGTTTGGCCTGCTGCGACAGCTCCAGTAGCCCCGAGCTGGAACTGTCGAGCGCAGTTGCCCAGGGGGTGGTGAGCAGGGCCTTACCGCGCTTGCCGCTGGCGTAGCCAAGCCACACCGCCAGGGCCAGTGACACCGGATGGGGATTGAGCGGCTGCCGCAGCTTTTTGACCCTGCCCTTGAGGTGACCGCTCTGGGTCCAGCTGCTGGCGGTGTTGCGCGCCACCGCATCGAGCACCTTTGGGCTGAGCCGGTCGTGGCTGAAACCTTGGACCGCCGCCACCATTTCGGATCGCAGCAGCAGCTCCCCCTGGGTCATCCCCATTACCTGAGCTGTGGTGGCCAGCAGCAGCGGGTCCCGGGCCAGGCCGTTGAGCAGGGCCAGCTGGGGGTGTGCGGCGGGATCCACCGCCCAGAGCCGGCGCAGCACCCGGAACAGGGGCTTGCTCGGGTCAAGGCCGTGCAGAGCGGTGAGCCGAGTGGCGGTTTCCTTGCGGGTGGAGAGGGTGCGCTTGCCCAGCACGTTCTCCTCCACGATCGCGGCCCGATACGCCTTGGCCGAAGCGTCCGCGGACACCGCGGCCAGCAGGGCTTCCAGCTCCTGCAGCATCAGGGTCTTACTGGTGTGGGGGCCGCTGTCGGCCACCCGGAAGCCCAGCGCCGCCAGATCAGCTTTGGTGTCTGCGACCTTCGGGGGCTTGGGGCTGGAACGACGGGCGGGCATGTAGCGGAGGGGCTGGGCTGGCCTGGGAGGGCCCTGGTGGAGGCCGCACCGCGAGATGGTGCGCATGCAGCACAGCAGCGTTCTTGCAGCAGTCTGGCCCTTGGCAACGCCTGGTGCAGCCTGGCTTCTGATGGCGTCACCGCTTCGGCCAAAACTATGCGTTAGATGCATAGTTTTGGCCTTGATCTAATGGACCGATGGCGGTGCGCTGAGACCCGCCAGCTTCATCAGCTCATTTCTCGGTGCTCTACCCGCGGTGCAACCGCACCGCCTCCTTGTACTCCGCCTCGATCCCCAGCCCTGAGTCCTCATTGGGCATCAGCCGTTTCATGCCCACGTGGATCAGACAGGCCAAGGCCAGATCGCTCCAGCTGCCGGGCAGGGTCTTGAGGCTGCGGAAGTTGCCGGGCTCATTGATCTGCAGGCCGCCCTGGCCGACGGCGGCCACCTCGCTGAGCACCGCCATGAACCGCTGCTGCTCCATCTCCTCGAACAGCTGCAGGGCCTGGAAGCAGTAGCTGATGGCGTCCTGCCGCAACCCGTCGGGCTGCTCAGCCCGCAGATCCCGGCTGGCGATGCTGCCGCGCAGGTCCTTGGCTTTGTTGGCCAGCTCGCCGTAGGGCTGGGCTTCGATCACCTGCAGCAGCAGCCGATCGGCCTCATCGCGGTGCTCATCTGGATCGAGCTCCAGCAAGGCCTGCGCCAGGTTGAAGGTGGCGATCAGGTCGTCTGGTGCCGCCACCAGTGCCTGGCGGAAGCGCTCCACCGCTGCCGCGTAGGCCCCGGCGATCACCAGCAGGCTGCCGAGGCTGCGCAGGGCAAAGCTGTTACCGGGCTCCACCTCGATCGCTGCCTCGAGCGCCTGGCGGGCTTCTGCCTTGTCGCCCAACCGCATGGCGGCCAAGGCCAGCGCTACCTGGGCATTGGCCTGGGCGTGGGCATCGGGGGCATTGGCCACCACCGCTCGGCGCAACAGCAGCCGGGCCTCCTCCAGCCGGCCTTCTTCGCTGGCGAGGACGCCCAGGTTGTAGAGGGCTTCCGGGTGCTCGGGCTGCAGCTGCAGCAGGGTTTCCAGCAGCGGCCGGGCCTCATCGAAGCGCCGCTGCTGCAGGAGTGGGCCAATCGAGGCCATCGCTGGCGCCTCGGGTGCGGCTGGCTCCCAGGCCACCTCGATGCGGCCGGCGGCGAACACCACCGACAGCTGCCCTCCCATCGACGCATACGACTTCTGGAAGTAGTCGGTCACCGCCCGGTGGAACGCCTCCGTTCCAGGGGTGCGGCTGCCCTCCGGCAACAGCGAGGCATCAAAGCTGGCCTCGTCGATCGAGAACGCCGTGCCTTCCATCAGGGCGTCTTCCAGACGTACCAGCGGGAGAGGCCCAGCTTCTCGGCCCAGGCATCGACGATCTCCCGATCTGGATCGGCCGTGGCCGGCTCGGCGCGGGTGATGGCGATCAGCTCCTTCGCCAGGGCCTCAAACCCTGCCGCCTGGTACGGGATCGCCAGGGGAGGGATGCCAACCAGCTCGGCGGCCTGGAAGGCGTAGGCGGCATTCATTGCCCGGCTGGCCTTCACCACCTCGGCGGGGCTCATCTTGTCCACCTCGGCGTTGAGGCAGGGCACGTTCTGCTGCACCTGGCTCTGCAGCACCGCCGCCTGCAGGCCCCGCAGCTCCGGCACCTGCTCAAACAGCCAGCGATCAGCCCACAGCCCTGGTCCTGTGGAGCGCAGCTGCACCATCAGCCCGTCGTAGAAGCGCAGCCCTGCCTGCCGGGCCTGGGCCAGCCCGATCCGCCCCTTGAACAGCCTCTCCACCTGCGAGACCACCTTCTCCCTGGCCTCGCGCTTCTCGGTGAGGTTCACCCGCTGCTCAGCCGGCACCTGCACGATGCGCAGCAGCAGGGCGGCCTCAAAGGCCACGTGGTAGCTGCTGGCCTCATCGGCATCCCGGTAGGCGATCAGGTGTGCCTGGTACTCCGGCGTTGCTGGCCGCAGGGTGGCCAGGGTGCTCAGGTCGCTCTGCTGGGCCACTGCCACCGGCAGGCCGCTGGTCTCCTCCACCTGCTTGAGCAGACGGTTCACGGCCGGCAGGAGCGTATGGGCTGGCATCGCCGGGCCGGGGGAAATCAGGGCCCCCACGGTATCGGCGCCAGCGGGGCAGGCCCCTGGATCTCAGCCGAAACCCTTGGCTGCTCCCCGGCTGCCCGGCGGTAGGAGCGGGATCTCGATCACGGCCCCCTGCTCTACCGGGTAGCCCTCCATCTCCAGGTGGATGTCGCTGCAGACCAGGGTCAGTGGCGGCTCCAGCTCCAGGGCCTCCATGAACACCAGCACCACGTCTTCTCCCGGCCCTGCGGCATCGGCATGGCGCTTGACCTCCTGCCGGAAGCGCAGGGCGGTGTACTTCTTGAGGTCGGGCCGGGCTGAGAGCACGTTGGTGCGCAGGAAGCGGGCGTTGCCGTACTCGGTCTGGTTCACGAACAGCACATAGGGCTCATCCCCATCCGGCCCGGGCAGATCGTCCTGGGTGGTGATGTGGAACTGAGACACGGCGGTGGATCTCCCAGGCAGTGGTCCCAGCATCCGCCATCCAGCCAGGATGGGGAGCATCCGTCAGCGGCTCTGCTGATCTGCGCCGATGAGCCGGCTGACGCCTGAATCGATCCGCGCCTCCCAGGCCGAACTGCCGCCGATCGCCGCGGTGATCACCGAGCTGCGCCGCCAGGACCCCTACATCCAGCAGGAGCAGCACCGCTACCGCTCTCCGCGGGGCTTCCAGAGCTGGCCCAACCACCTGGCCTATGCCGCCCTGATCGAGGCGGGCCTGCAGGTGATGGACGAGCTGGATGACCCGATCGGTTTCTGGGCCGCCACCACCTGCCGCTGGGCCCGGATCGTGGAGGCCCCGCCTCGTTTCCTGGCGCCGGAGCTGGCCGAGGCCTTCCGCCGCACGCCCTCTCCCCGTCTGGATGAGGACTTCCCGCAGGTGCTGCCTTGCTTCCGGCTGATGCTCCCGGATGGCGCCCTGTTCACCGAGGACAGGGTGCCGATCCCGGTGGTGATCGTGGCCGACCTGCGGGTGATGGCCGACTGGCTGCCGCCCCAGGCGCAGCGGATCGGTGGCATCAGCTGCGTGGGCTTGGCCCTCGACGGCACCAGCTACCTCACCCGCCATTCCTTTGAGCAGATCGGGGAGCGCAACCCCACCGTGGACGACCTCAGCCATCCGGCCTGGCAGTGGGACGAGCAGGCGGTGCAGAGCACCAACCAGCGGATGGAGGGCCTGGCGATCAATGCCCTGCTGGTGCAGCTCTTCCAGCCGGAACTGCTCACGATCGGCCCCGCCGCCAAGGTGCGCAGCGGCAAGGGATTCGCCGGTGCTGCCGATCCGGCCGGCACGGTGAGCCCGCAGGGTCCGGTGTGGATCGGTAAGGACTTCCGGCTCGATCGCCCCGCCAGGGCTGCCTCCAGCAAGAGCACCTCAGGGGGTGGCAGCGGTGGAGGCAGCACCGCTCGCCGGCCCCATTGGCGCCGCGGCCACTGGCACACCGTGCTGCATGGCGAGAAGCGCCAGAGCCGGCGGATGCAGTGGTTTCAGCCGGTGTACGTGGGGCTCAGCTGAGCGGGACTAGGACTCGACCTCGAGCTTCAGCTGCTGACCAGGCCGCCTAGTCACCGTGATCTGCTCTACCCGCACGAGCCTGGGCTGTTCATCGGCCGCGGCCTCGTAGCTGCCCTTCACCCGCACGGCGGCATTGAGCAGGCCAATGATGTCGCCGTCGTAGAGGGGCTCATAGATGCAGCGCATGCCGCTGCTGGTCCCCCTCCCCCGGATCTCAAAGCGTCGGGCATCGAGGTCCACTTCCCGCACCACGCCTTCGAACTCTCCGTTGCTTTTGAGCCGCCGGCTGCTGGGGGTGTTGAGGCTGCGGCCCAGGATCTGGCGGCTCTGCTTGGTGAGGGCCTGGGTTGGTCCAAGGGCTTCATCGGGCTGCGGGCCGCTGAGGAACAGCTCACTGATCGCCTTGTTCTGGGCAGAAGGTGCCAGGCGCCTGGCCGCCACCATCACCGTGTCGCGCACGGCGGGATCGGGGAACTGCTCGTAGATGGCCTCACTGATCTGGCCGTCCTGAATCAGGCGTGGAATCGCCGGCAGGCTCTGCACCGCCGTCTGCACCGCCCGATAGAGGTCATCGCTCACCCCGGGCAGCACCGCCTGGCCATCGGCTCCCACATCTCCAGGCCGTGGCACGCGCATGCCCACCACCAAGCTGCCGTAAGTCACCCCCGCCAGCTGGGGGTCCAGATCGGCCGGCCAGCGCACCTTCTTCTCTTCCATTCCGGCGATCGCCTTGGCCACCTTCTGGATCTCGTCCCGGAGCTTTCCGAACACCGTCGTCACCAGCGACACCGGTGGCTCTCGATGGGCGACCCCGGGGCCCCGGTAGCGGGCGATCAGATCAGCGTTGTCGGCCAGCAGGGCATAGGAGAAGTCCTCGCGGTAGAGCTTGGCCAGCATCTCCATGTAGGCACTGGTGATCTCCTCCGGCTCCTGCCCCATGCGCCTGGCCAGTTCCCGAGCGGACTGGAGCTCCTGGTGAATGATGCGGGCCTTCGCCTCTATCGCGTCGATCCAGCCGGCCATCAGATCAACCTCAACACGCCCTTGCGGTGGCCGTGGTGCAGACCCTTCTCGAAGGCTGTCTGGGGGCGCACGGTCTGCAGCAGATCCACGAAGTCCTGCTTGAGACCCTTCAGGCCAGGGAGCATGTCGATCTGGTAGCTGCGGAACAGCTCTGCTCTCCCCTGGAAGAGCATCTGCCCCTGCCACTGGTCGGCATCAGGGAGGTTGCTCAGCTCCAGCACCAGGTTGATGTTGCTCGGGCTGGCCTTCCTGCTCACATAACTGCCATCGAGGACAACAGGAGGGACCACGGCAAACCGAGGTGCCAACTCAACGACGATGAACTCCTGCAGCTGCGCTGTCAGTCGGCGGCGATCGTCATTCCAGGCCAGGTCCACCTCAACCTCCTTGATGGTGCACTCATGAATGCCACCAGGCAGCAGGCCAAACCGATCGAAGGAAGGGATCGGCATTCGTTACCGAGCCACAGACGCCTCGGTGCACAGGCCACAACCGGCTTGGGCGACGGAGGATGCAGCTTCGGTAGCCGTGCTGATGGCGTATCCAGGCATGGGCTGCCGCAATTGCCAGGTTTATACCCAGCCATTCACGCTCCGGGTAGGTGATGACAGGGTCCGATGGCATCCCGGCCGGCAGTGCCAGCCGGGAGAGGCGCCAGCGCCTCAGAGCACGTGCACCCTGGCCTGGGGCCCAAGCACCCGCTGCTGATTGGAGGCCAGGATCAGGGCCTGGGCCCGGGGCACGTAGTGCGGCTGGGCGCTGATGTGCCCCTCGCGATCGAGGAACAGCACCCGCAGCAGCTGGCCGGCGGCATCGAGCAGGTGCACCGAGATGATGCGGATCGGGCAGGCGCGGACCAGGGGAGTGGCGGCCATGGCTGGGCTGGCGAACGACACCGCCGTTGAGCCCCGGCGCTGCCAGCGCCGCGCAAGGGTCGCGCAGCGCAGCGAAGCGACTCGCGTCAGCCCTTGCGCGGTGCGCAAGCCGGGGCAGGCCGGGTGGCGTGATCGCCAGCCCCATGGCCAGCCCACCATGACCGCCCACAACGCTTGTCATGGAGTCGTGTCGAGGCCCGGCACGCCGAAATCCCAGTCCGCAACTGAAGGACCAGCCAGGCCCTGCTCGATCCGGGGCGTCTTTGACAGAATGGGGATGCTGAGCAGCTTGCATCCCGTGCGTCTCTACACGGTGGGCCACTCCAACCAGACTCTGGGCCAGCTGGTGGGACTGCTCCAGTTGCATGGGATCAACGCTGTGGCGGATGTCCGCTCCATGCCTTACAGCCGCCGCCTACCACAGTTCAACAGGCCTGAGCTTGAGGCGGAGTTCCACAAGCACGGCATCCGCTACGTGTTCCTTGGAGAGGAGCTGGGCGCCCGGCGGGAGGAGGAATCGGCTTACGACGGGCTGCAGGCTGCTTATGAACGTGTGGCTCAGTTGCCAGCCTTTCAACTAGGCCTGAGCCGGGTGCTGAAGGGGCTGGGCCGAGGGCTGACCCTGGCGCTGCTATGCGCAGAGCGGGATCCCTTGACTTGCCATCGGGCGATCCTGGTAAGCCGGCACCTTCAGGCCAGGGGGGTGGACGTGCAGCACATCCTTGGCGATGGATCACTGGAGAGCCATCAGGAGCTCGAGCACCGCATGCGCCGGGCCTTGCAGAGACTCGGCATCTTGGAGGACTCAGGAGGAGATGTCCAGTTGGATCTTCTAGGTCGCGAGGTCACTCAGGGCCGACTAATCAGCCCAGAGGACGAGCTTGATGAGGCCTACCGCCAACAAGGGCGGCGGATTGCTTACACCAAACCACTGATTGCCGCCTGAGACATTCCCATGGGCAAGAAGATCACGCTCTATACGATTGGATTCACCAAGAAGAATGCCAAACAGTTCTTTGAATTGATACAGAAGAGTGGCGTAAATAAAGTGCTGGACACGCGACTGAACAATGTTTCGCAGCTAGCGGGATTCACCAAGAAGGATGATCTTGCATTCTTCCTGGAAAAGGTGGCGGGGGTAAGCTATGATCATGCCCTGAAGCTTGCGCCTACTGACGACATTCTAAAGAGCTACAAGAAAGGTGAGATCAGCTGGGATATATATGCCAACGCTTACAACGATCTGATCGACAAGCGCCATGTTGAAGAGCTCTTTCCAGCCGACATGTTGGATGGGGCTTGCTTGCTTTGCAGTGAGGCAACTCCACACCATTGCCACAGAAGGCTGGCAGCAGAGTTCTTCAAGAATCATCTTGGAGGAGGAGTAGAGATCGTGCACCTCTGAGGGATGGAAACTACTGTGCTCTGTCTGGCCAACTCTAAAAAGGAGGGCGAACGCTGCATCGCCGGCATCGATGTGCGTACCGGGCAGTGGGTGCGCCCCGTAAGCCGCCATACCCCAAAAGGGGAGGTGCCGCTTCGCGAACGTCAGGTAAATGGCCAAGAGCCGCAACCCCTGGATCTAATCCAGATAGATCTGGCTCACGATGGTCCTGCTGGGTTTGACTACTGCCACGCGAAAGAAAATCGCTGGATCGAGGCGAAACCCTGGACCAAACTAAGTGTAGCTGGCGTCAAAGATCTTCAACGCTACCTCTGTAACTCAGCCAGGATCCTGCATTCTCACGCCAAGTACACACGTCCCGACATTATCGGGGCAAAGCCGCTCGTGGAGCGCACGACTCTTGAGCTGCGCAAGGTGCAGCGCATTGGTTTTGATCAAAGCGGCGGCAAGTGGAAAGCCACGCTGGCCACAGCCGAAGGTATTGAGCTTCGAGGAATCAGCGTCACAGACTGCGTACTTACTGAACAGCTTAATGCTCGAACATTCATTGGACAGCAGGGCTATGCAGTGATCAGTCTCGGTGTACCTTGGGTCCCGCCGATAGAGGAGTGGGCTGAGGGGCCTGTGGGCTGGAAGCTACTTGCTGGTTGGATTCCAATACAAGCTTAAAGAGCAAGCTCTAGATGCCGTAGCAATGCCCACAATAGCCTTAGCAGGATTACGCTATGCTCACGTATTCATGCACGGAAGAGCAAATCTATTGGTGGAAGCTAGATTTCTTCCGCGGAATCTAGTATAATTGCCCTGCCCAGGTGCGATGCAACTATCGCACGTCCCGGAAGACTGGAGCCATGACTGACACCAATAGCAACTGGATAAATCGTATCAAAACAAAGATTGAGCGCGAAGTTACCCAAATCGAAATCAGGGAGGACCTTGGCACTGAAGAGAAGATCTCAAGAACAATCCATATATTCTCGGCAACTTGCGCAGCTGCCGCCGCTCAGCCGCTGCCATTCGCCGATATTTTTATCTTGACGCCAATTCAAGCCTATATGGGCTCAAGGTTGAGCGCTATTCGCGGCATGCCCATCACCGAGGCGAAGGCCAATGAGTTGCTTAAGGAAATTCTAGGGACCGTTGGCATGGGAATGTTGGCCCAACAAGCAGCCTTGGGCCTGTATAAGGTGGGGCTGCCATTCTTGGCTGGCTTCACCACGATTCCACTTGTCTACGGACTGACCTACGCGGTGGGGCGGACCATGGACTACTACCTTAAGGAGAAATCAAGAGGCAAGGTTGTCTCCGCACCCGAGTTGAAGAGGATGTGGAGGGAAGCCAAGGCAGAGGGGCGCAAACGTGGAAAAGACTTCAAGCCGGAGTCATGAACCGGACTCCAGGGATTCGCTACCTCAGCTGCCGCTTTGATGAAGCTGCCATTTTGGCCGCTCTGGCCAAAATACTCTTTTCATCCGACTCGCTTGAGGAGCCTGACTATGGGGCTTTGGCAGCGTTAAAGAGGAGCTCACCAGAGTGGGACCTTCCCCTTGAGCAGATCAGTGACAAGCTCGATGGCCTTAGCGATGACCAAGTTGCGGGTTTGGTAAACAATGTGAAAGGAATCCTCCACGAAATGGAGTTCCAGATCATTGAGAACACTGATGGTGACAGTGTCTTTGCGGCGCTGTTCCCGGAAACGAACCACCAATCCGTCGATGTCCAGCTCTTTGATCAGTCAACTAACGAGTCATGGGAGATTCAGCTTAAAGCGACTGACAATCCGAGCCTAATCAATGCCTGGATGGAATCCAATCCAGACACGGAAATTCTCGTCACTGAAGAGCTGGCTGAACGCTTAGATCTGGAGTCCTCCGGCATGAGCAATGAGGATCTGACGATAAGAGTAGAGGACTTCGTAGACAAGATGCAAGAGCTTAATGATGCAGCTGATGAAACAATCTGGGCCTTCTTCCCGGTTCTGCCACTGCTTTCATCGGGAGTCATCGTCTTTGAGCTCTGGCGGCGCTTACGTGATGGACGCATCACCTCGGATCAGTTCCGAGACCTAACCTTGAAAACCCTTGGTATCAAAGCAGCCAAATATGCCGCTCTGTTCGCCGCCTTATCGGTGCCCGGGCTGAACATTGTGGTCGCCGCGTATCTCCTGGCTTCCTTGGTGATGTCGAGTACGGCGCTTGTCAATGAGGCGATGGGATTTCGGCCCTTGAAGTGGCTTGGCGCATGAATCGGAATGCGGTTCACCCCCGCGTGTTGCTCAAGCCAGTGGCAGGCCATGCAGGCCTTGCGGCTCCGGGGGCCTTACCTGGCGGGGACGATGAAGCGCTATGGGGCGACCCCATAGAAGTACGGCTGCACTGACAGGGCGCGCGCCGCCGGCCCTCGTCCACTCCCGGTCGTCCGAACCTGCCCAAGGCCAAGTAGTGGAGTTGCGCCGCGCCCCTTTCCTGCCTGAGCGCCGCGCATTGCGCGCCCGCCGGCCAGTTTCTCGACTAGCACAAGCCTTTAATGAGAATGGATGAGAACCGCTGCGGTGCAATGGCTCTCAATTTCAGGTTTGGCTGCAGGTTGTGGCGGTTCTCGGGATGCCCTATTGCGACAACTCTCAGAGCCAACCCTCACAGGTGGGGCGATTCTACGGCTGACCACCAAATGTGGCAAGACGTAAAGGCGCTTGACGCTACCGGTGGTGTTGGGCCCCAAAACCCGGTGTTAGACCTTGAAGTCCGCGGGGCCGGCCTTTCGGAACGAGAAAGGCCGGGGGGAGTTGGAGCCCTCTGCTTCTACCCATGCGGTCCCTTGTTCATGACTCTGCAGTCAGCCCATGGCCAGTGATTCCGGGCCTTCCACGCCGCCCGACCAGTCCACGTCCTCCCGCCCCTCGCTCTGCCAGAAGCGATCGAGTGAAGACGCGGCGCACCGAAATGCACCCCCGAGGGTGCGGCTGTGGTGCAGCACCAGCCCCCTCGCTTGAAGAGGACAACCAGCGATGGCGGTGCAACCAACCCGAGCTTTTCTCCACGAGGTGGTGACCAGCGCGACAAGTCCCGACGGAATGTTGTATGTCGTGGGGTACGTCTTTGATGCGGACCACGACAGGCATCTGGTCTTTGCGACCGGCGCCAACTTTGAGGATCCCAGGATTCTGCCGTTGATGAAGGGCCAGGAGATCCAGCTGACGTGTGGGAGTCCGTGCCTGGAGGTGTTGCCCCTGAGTCAGCAGAGCGAGGAAGTTCAGGTCCAGGTGGCTGAGCAACTCAACCAGGTTTCGATCGAGTCCCTGATCTGCGCTGGCTGAGCACGGTGGTCAGGTGATGCGATGAGGCCCCACTCCAGGTGGAGCCTCCTGACGCGGCCATCCATCCACTGCCGAGCACTACTGCTGCACCAAGAAGGCCTCAATCCAGTCGTGGTGGCACTTCTGGTTGATCCGATCGGCGATGGTCACCGCCTCCTCGGGAACCTGGAACCGCTTGCGGAAGGCCCGGGTGAGGCTCTCCAGCTGGGGCCGGGGCAGGGCCCGCAGGCTGGTGTGGAGGTGCCGGATCGTTTCGGCATCGAGGGACTGCTGGCCGGGATCAGCCGGGGCTGATGGCTGTGGAGTCGAGGCCGAGGCCTGGGCGCGGCCTTGGGGCGGGGCTGCTCCGGCGGCAGCAGGAGCGCCAGCTCCCGGCCGGCTCACGGGAGACCGCTGCCCGCCTGGCCGCTGGGCTCCATCACCCTGGCCCGCTGCGCTGCTGACCTGCCGCTGCGCTTTGTCGTACAGGGCCAGGCCGAACGGGTTCCCGAAGGTCATCAGTGCCCGCTTCATGGCGTCGGTTTCCGCTTCCTTGAGGGCGGACTCATGGGCCTGGCCCAGGTCCGCATCGATGCCATGGCCGGCACCACTGCCCTCGCGGATCAGCGGCGGCAGCTCACCAGCGGTGACGGTGACGCGCACGCGGGCGGTGTAGGTGACGCCCCAGCCGGGCTTCTGGTCCCGGCCGATGGTGCGTTCGGCCTGGGCGACGCAGCGGACGGCGACGGTCTGCCGCTGCCAGCCATCGAAGCCAAAGATGCGGTTCGCTTCCGCGATCATCTGCCAACCCTCCAGATAGCTCACACGGCTGCGGCCCTGTTCCCGCTGGCGGACATTGGCCCGATCGAGGGGGGCGGAGAGGGCAGCGAGCTGTTCTGAGGAGAAGCCGGAGGGCTGCGCCTGGGGAGCGGAGCCAGCTTCTGGTGGGGCCTCCTTGGCGAGGTCAGCAGAGCGGATCAGCTCCAGGGCCGATGGCGGCCTCTGGCTGGTTCGAGGAGGAGCAGGGCGGCTCGTGGTGTGGGTCCCGTTGGCGGAAGGAGCGGCGACGGTCATGGCGATGGAAGCGAAGGGTGAGAGGGGGAAGGGGCCTCGGCATCTCCACCGGAACCCCACTGGCGAGGGGGCTGTGGCCGTCAGCAGATGCGCCAGGAGCGGCGGGAGATCAGCTGGGCGCCGGTGATCTCCTGGCCGGCCTTGAGGGCTGCCTTGATGGCGGTCTTATCGGCCTGGAAGGTGGTCTTGACCGCGAGCCATTCGGGGTCGAGCAGGGCCTCGTTCTCAATGGCGACGGCGGTGGAGCGGGTGCTGCGCAGCTCGTGATTGGGAAACGAGAAGCGGGTGGCTGCGGGCTGCAGCCGGGTGAGTACCAGCACCAGCGATTCCTCCAGGGCATCGGCTCGGCCGGCATCGGAGCGTGACAGCTCCGTGAGCCGCTTGGCCTGCTGCTGGCGGTAGGCGGCCTGGCCGCGGAGGTGCTCGATCACCCAGCAGGTGGCATCGGCCTTGGCGGCCAGGGCCGCCTTGTTGCCTTCATCGGCAAGCAGGGCGGCTTCCAGCTCCGTGATGGCCTGCTGGCGGTCTTCTGGCTCGTCGCTTTCGAGGCGCTGGGCCAGCTGGCCGATGGCAGTGGTGAGCTCCTGGGCCTCGATGCCCAGCTGCCATAGGGAACCGGTGCGCTGCAGGGTGCAGGACGGTCCGGCGGCCTGGGGAAGAGGAGCGGTGGTGGTGAGAGCAGACATGGGTAGGTGGAGAAGAGGGGAACGAGAAGAGGGAGGCGGCGAAAACCGCTCAGGCGGCGAGGGGCTCCGGCGAGAAGGGCGGCGGCACTTCCATCACCACCACCGGCACCGGTGAGCAGGAGGAGCAGCGGCGGGCCTGCTGCACCAGCGAGGCCGTGCCCGCACCACCGGGGAAGGCGATCACCAGCACCGAGGCGCTGAAGGCTGGGGAGGTGTGGGCCTGGGCTTCCACCAGGGCCTGCTCAAGGAGGCGCCGATTGCGGATGGGGCCGGCGGAGCGGCCATAGCGGCGCCACTCAGCGGTAATGGACTGGACCCGCCAACCGAGCTGATAAGCGGCACGCCCGATGACCTGATCGGCACCACGGGCACCGCCATGGAGCAGCAGATGGACGGCGCGACCACCGCTGCGCTGGAGCAGGGCAGAGGCGATGCGCTCTTGAGGCCAGACGAGATCACGACCACCGGCGGCGACGATGACGACCGAGCGATGGGCCAGCACTGGCGGCGGCAGGAGGCCGGGGAGCGGCAATGCAGCGGCCTGGGCCACTGCAGCAGAGGACAAGCTCATGGGCTACAGAGCAAACGAACGGGGCAAGTTGTCCGAGGATTTCGTTGCCGCAGGCGATGGGCTCGGGGCCTTTGGTGCAGTCTTTATTCTATCAGTACAAATGCACTAAGTAGCGGGTAAAGTGGCTGCGGGGCAATGGATCTACGCAAAACAAAGCCATGCGCGGGCGGCCTGAAAGCTGATAAGCAAGACCGCCAGATTCAGCATTGAATGCCCAGCAGGCCGCGCAGCCGCGCGAGGAAACTTGGAGCCTTCCCCTGCCCCATTGATGCGGGCGAATGCCCGGCCACCGCAGCCGCGGGAGAGCGGCCCTGCCCGCCACCCCCACACCGGCCCCGGAGC
>NZ_JAYGIA010000097.1:0-18640 GCF_034931165.1 Synechococcus sp. BA-124 BA4
CTGCTGCGCTGGTGGTGCCGCTGGCGCCACCTCCCCTCCCCGGTGTCGGCGTCCGAGCTGATCGCCGCGGGCCTGCGGCCTGGACCGGCCCTGGGGGAGCGCCTGCGGGAGCTCCGGGGGGAGCGGCTGCGGGGCGAACGGCTCTGAGCCGTCGCCGCGAATGGCGGGCCCGACAGGTCCCCTAGGGTCACCGGGCATCGGCTTCCCCTGCGCCGAATGACAGCGTTGAGCGAACCCTTTCTCCCGCTGCTGCTGGCCGTCGCAGCACCGCTGCTGTGGGGATGGCGCTGGCGACGTCCCTGCTGGCAGATGCTGGTCCTTGGCATTGGCTCCTGGGCCGCCATCGGCTGGCTGTCGCTGTTGCCGGCGGGGCCCACGCTGCGCCAGTCCTACGGCCTGCTGGTCGTCCTCGACCTGCTCCTGGTGGCGGCGACCCTGGCCATCCGGCCGCGCCGCTGGTGCCGGCGGCTGACCGACCCGGCCCTGGTCCGCCCGTTGCTGGCGGTGCTGGCTCCCGCCCTGATCTGTGCGCTGGCGCTCGGTCTGCGGGGGGTGGTCATGGAGTTCCCCTCCGATGGCTTCGTCTACTACGCGACCTACTTCGGCAGCGATCTGCTCGACACGGTGCGCCTCGACCCGTTGCGCTACCGCTCGCCGGCCAACTGGTTCTTCACCGCAGCCAGCTATCTGTTCGGCTTCCCCGAGGCCCTGGCCCCGGGGCGGGCCAGCCTGCTGGCGGCACTGAACACCTTCCTGGTGCTGGCCGCCAGCTGCCAGCTCAGCCTGCGCCTCAGCGGTCGGGTGGCCTTCGGTTGGCTCACGGCCCTGCTGTTCCTGCTGGGCATGGGGCATCAGAACTTCTCCTTCTTCCACCAGATCGCCCTCAACGGCACCTTGCCCGGGCTGGCCCTGGTGCTGGCCGCCGCCACGCCGCTGCTGGGGTTGCTGCAGCGGCCGCACTGGCCCGGTGCCCGCTCCGTGGCTGCGGCGATGGGGCTGCTCCTGGGGGCCGCCTATCTCGCCTATCACGCCCATGGGGTGACCGCTTTCCTGACGGTCAACCTGCTGGTGGGCACCACGGCCGCCTGCCTGGTCCTCTGGCCCTCACGGCGACGCCTGCTGGCCGCCGCCGCCGCCGCCGGACTCCTGCTCGCGGCCCTCCAGCGCCTGCCCTGGCACCCAAGGCTCGAATCCTTCTACGCCTGGCCGGAGACGATGCGCTTCGTCCACGACTACCGGCTTCTGGGCCACCGTTTCTTCTACTTCTGGCCCAGCCTGCCGGTGGCGACCTGGGAGCCGGCGTTTCTGGCGGCGCTGGGGCTGTCGCTGGTCTGTGCCGTGGCCTGGAGGGGCCAGTGCCGTCCCCCTGGCGCCGTGCTGGCCCTGGCGCTGCTGGCGCCGCTGGTGCTGCTGGAGTGGTGGGCTCCCTTCATCAATGATCTGGTCTTCAAGCTGATCGAGCCGGACAGCGCCTACCGGCTGGTCTGGACCAGCCTGTTCTGGATCAGCATCCCGGCGATGGCCCAGGCCCTCGAACGCTCGGGGCGGCCCCACAGCGCCGGGGGATGGTCCCTGCAACGGGGGATCCTGGTCGCGATGCTGGTCTCCCTGATCGCCGTGCTGGCGGTTCCGATCGGACTGCAGGGGCGATCCAATGTGTTCGTTTGCAAGGTTCCCCATCTGCTCACCCCCCTGGAGGAGGTGCGGCCGGCGGATGGCACCACCATCGAACCGATCCTCGGGCCCCTGCGGGAGCTGTGCGAGCAACAACCTCGGCTGCAGGGCCGGACCCTGCTGAGCGATCCCTATGTCGGCGCGGTGCTGGGCACGCGCCAGTGCCTGGCTCCGTTGGCCGCCAGGGACATCACCAAGCTGGCGGCTTCGTCGGTGGAGACGGGCCAGTATCCGGGGCTGCTGAGCGCCCTGAACTCCACCGCCGCGCTGCGGGCCTGGCTCGACGAGCGCGGGGTTGATGTGATCGTGCTCAGGGATGCCTACGTGCCCTACGAGAGCCGGATCGCCCGGGCCAGCAACCACTGGCAGCCGGATCTGCTCAGCCGCTACGGGGATCTCTCCCTCAACCGCATCTCCACGGAGCAGCTCGCCCGGGTGGGTTTTCAGCTGGAGCGGCACGAGCACGGAATGCGGGTGTACCTCAGAACACCCGCTGCGCCTCAATGAGAGCCGGGCCTGGCCGGCACTCGCAGCCGCGGTAGCCCACCGGATTGGCGCTCTGCCAGGCCCAGCCATCGCGGCAGATGTCCGCCAGGGAGCGCCGGGTCCGCCAGCCCATGCGCCGCTCCGCCTCGCGGGGATCGGCGACGCTGATGGCGGAATCCCCCGGCCGCCGATCCACCACCGCGTAGGGGAGGGTGAGGCCGTTGGTGGCTTCGAAGCTGCGCACCAGATCGAGCACCGATTGGCCACGACCGCTGCCGAGATTGAGGGTGAGCAGCTGGGGAGCCTCCGCCTGGAGCACCTCGAGAGCACGACGATGGCCCTCGACGAGATCCATCACGTGCAGATAGTCGCGGACGCCGGTGCCGTCGGGAGTGGGCCAGTCGCCACCGAACACCTCCAGCCGCCGGCGGCGCCCTGCCGCCACCTGGCAGAGGAAGGGGAAGAGGTTGTTGGGGGGGCCGCTGGGGTCCTCGCCGATGCGCCCGCTGGGGTGGGCCCCCACCGGATTGAAATAGCGCAGCAGGGCGATGCGCCAGCCGGGAGCGCTGGCGGCCACATCGGCCAGCATGCGTTCCACCGCGGCCTTGGTGTAGCCGTAGGGATTGATCGGCTGCAGCGGCGCTGTCTCCGGAATCGGCACCCGGTCGGTGAGGCCGTAGAGGGTGGCGCTGCTGCTGAAGACGAGCGTCCGGCAGCGGTGGCGGTCCATGGCCTCCAGCAGCCGGACGGCACCGACGACGTTCACGTCCCAGTAGCGCAGGGGCTGGCCCATCGACTCCCCCACCGCCTTGAGGCCGGCGAAGTGGAGCACGGCGGAGATGCCGCCGCCGCCCATCTCCTCCCCCTCGCCGAAGGCCCGGTCGAGGTCAAGGGGGCAACGCACATCCCCCTTCAGCAGGGTGAACCGGGCCGGGCCCCCGTCTCCTGCGGCCCAGCGCTCCGGGGACAGCTGCCGCCAGCCCCCCAGCCCGGCCAGTTCGCTGACGCGGCGCAGGGCTTCGGGACTGCCGTTGCTGAAGTCGTCGATGACCACCACCCGGTGGCCGGACTCCAGCAGCGCCAGACAGGTGTGACTGCCGATGAATCCGGCTCCACCCGTGAGCAGCACCTGGGTCAAGGAACGGCCCCCGTCAGGCGGTCACCCTCAACTTACCTGTCCTTAACCTCCGCCACCGCCCGCCACTGCCACCGCCATCGCCCGGCCATGCCGACGACCAAAGCCAGGCAATGGCGGTAATGTCCCCGCAGCATTGGCATCCCCCATGGACCCGGCCCATCCGCCGATTCGCACCATCTGTTGCATCGGAGCGGGATATGTAGGGGGGCCGACGATGGCGGTGATCGCCGATCGCTGCCCCGGGATTCAGGTCACGGTGGTCGACCTCAATGCCGAGCGGATCGCCGCCTGGAATGACGCGGATCTGGGCCGGCTGCCGGTCTACGAACCCGGTCTGGATGCGGTGGTGGGCCGGGCCAGGGGGCGCAACCTCCACTTCACCACCGAGGTGGATGCGGCCATCGCCGCGGCCGACATGGTGTTCCTGTCGGTGAACACCCCCACCAAGACCAAGGGCGTGGGGGCCGGCCAGGCCAGTGACCTGCGCTGGATCGAGGCCTCGGCCCGCCAGGTGGCCGCCTCCGCCCGCGGCCACACGATCGTGGTGGAGAAGAGCACCCTGCCGGTGCGCACCGCCGAGACGGTGAAGGCGATCCTGGGGGCCGCCCAGCAGAACCGCCCGGAGGGCGATCGCAGGAAAGCCAAGACCTTCGCCGTGCTCTCCAATCCCGAGTTCCTGGCCGAGGGCACGGCGATCGCCGACCTTGAAGCCCCCGACAGGGTGCTGATCGGCGGCGAGGACCCTGCGGCGATCGAATCCCTGGCCGGGATCTACGGCACCTGGGTGCCCCAGGATCGGATCCTGCGCACCAATCTCTGGAGCAGTGAGCTCTCCAAGCTCACCGCCAACGCCTATCTGGCCCAGAGGATCTCCTCGATCAACAGCATCGCTGCCCTGTGTGAGGCCACCGGCGCGGATGTGCGCGAGGTGGGCCGCGCCATCGGCACCGATTCGAGGATCGGCGCCAGGTTCCTGCAGGCCGGACCCGGTTTCGGCGGCAGCTGCTTCCAGAAGGACATCCTCAACCTGGTGTACCTCTGCCGCCACTACGGGCTGGAGGAGGTGGCGGGCTACTGGGAGCAGGTGGTGACCCTCAACACCTGGCAGCAGGACCGCATCGCCCGGCTGGTGGTGCAACGCCTGTTCGGCACCGTCACCGGCAAGCGGATCGCCGTGCTGGGCTTCGCCTTCAAGGCGGACACGAACGACACCCGGGAGGCCCCCGCCATCCGCATCTGCCTGGACCTGATCGAGGAGGGGGCCCGCCTGGTGATCGTGGATCCCAAGGTGTCCCCCGCCCAGATCGCCGAGGATCTCGGCCAGCCCCCTTCCACGGCCGACGGCGGCTGGCAGACCGCTGGATCGCCCCTGGAGGCGGCCGCCGGCACCGATGCCATCCTGATCCTCACCGAATGGCGCGACTACGCCCGGCTCGACTGGGGGGCGATCGCGGCCCAGATGCGCCGCCCGGCCTGGCTGTTCGACGCCAGGGCCATCGCCGATGCCGCTGCCGCCCGGGCGGCGGGTCTTAACGTCTGGCGGGTGGGCGAGGGCTGAGTGACACGGCGCAATCTGATCACGGGCGGGGCCGGCTTCCTGGGTTCCCATCTGGTCGACCGGCTGATGGAGGCCGGTGAGGAGGTGATCTGCCTCGACAACTTCTACACCGGTCGCAAGGACAACATCCGCCACTGGCTGGGTCACCCCAGCTTTGAGCTGATCCGCCACGACGTCACCGAGCCGATCCGCCTGGAGATCGACCGCATCTGGCATCTGGCCTGCCCGGCCTCGCCGGTCCATTACCAGTCGAACCCGATCAAGACCGCCAAGACCAGCTTCCTCGGCACCTACAACATGCTCGGCCTGGCGCGGCGCGTCGGCGCCCGGCTGCTGCTGGCCAGCACCAGCGAGGTCTACGGCGATCCGGAGGTCCATCCCCAGCCCGAGAGCTACCGGGGCTGCGTCAACACCATCGGCATCCGCTCCTGCTACGACGAAGGCAAGCGGATCGCCGAGACGCTCTGCTTCGACTACCAGCGCATGCACGGCACTGAGATCCGGGTGATGCGCATCTTCAACACCTATGGGCCCCGCATGCTCCCCGACGATGGCCGGGTGGTGAGCAACTTCATCGTCCAGGCCCTGCAGGATCTGCCCCTCACCCTCTACGGCGACGGCAGCCAGACCCGCTCCTTCTGCTACGTGGAGGACCTGATCGAGGGCATGATCCGGCTGATGAACGGCGAGCACACCGGCCCGATCAACATCGGCAACCCCGGCGAGTTCACCATCCGCCAGCTGGCCGAGAAGGTCCGGGAGCGGATCCAGCCCTCCCTGGAGCTCACCACCCAGCCCCTGCCCCAGGACGATCCCCTGCAGCGCCAGCCCGTGATCGACCTGGCCCGCGAGCTGCTCGGCTGGGAGCCGAAGGTGAGCCTGGACGAGGGTCTCGAGCCCACCATCGCCTACTTCCGGGAACGGATGCGGGCGGGCCGTTGACGGCGAGGGGGCCGATCCTCGTCACCGGTGTCGCCGGCTTCATCGGCGCGGCGGCGGCCGAGCGCCTGCTGGCCCGGGGCGAGCGGGTGGTCGGGCTCGACAATCTCAACACCTACTACGACCCGGCCCTGAAGCGGGCCCGGTTGGAGCGGCTGGAGGCCCTGGCGCCGGCCGGGGCCTTCGCCTTCCATCGCCTCGATCTGGTGGACGCCGATGCGGTGGCGGCCCTGTTCGCCGCCGAGCGTCCCGCCCGGGTGCTGCACCTGGCCGCCCAGGCCGGGGTGCGGCATTCGATCGACAACCCGGCGCTTTACATCCAGAGCAATCTGGTGGGGTTCGGCACGGTGCTCGAAGGCTGTCGCCACGCGGGTGTGGAGCACCTGGTGTATGCCTCCAGCAGCTCGATCTACGGGGGCAACCGCCACATGCCCTTCCGGGAGCGGGACCCGGTGAACCACCCGGTGAGCCTTTATGCGGCTACCAAGAAGGCCAATGAGCTGATGGCCCACACCTACAGCCATCTCTACGGCCTGCCGGCCACCGGCCTGCGCTTCTTCACCGTCTACGGCCCCTGGGGGCGGCCCGACATGGCACCGATGCTGTTCGCCCGCGCGATCCTGGCCGGCGATCCGATCCGGGTGTTCAACCAGGGCCGCATGGAGCGGGATTTCACCTACATCGACGACATCGTCGAGGGGGTGATCCGCTGCCTCGACAAGCCCGCCACAGCCGATCCCGCCTTCGATCCGCTGCACCCCGACCCGGCCACCGCCGCCGCCCCCCACCGGGTCTTCAACATCGGCAATGCCCGGCCCGTGGCCCTGCTGCGGTTTATCGAGCTGCTCGAGCAGGCCCTCGGACGTCCGGCGATCCGGGATCTGCAGCCCATGCAGCCCGGGGACGTGCCGGCCACCGCCGCCGACACCACCGCCCTGGAGTCCTGGGTGGGGTTCCGTCCCTCCACGGCGATCGAGTCCGGGATCGGGCGCTTCGCCGCCTGGTACCGCGCCTTCCACGGCGTCTGAGCCGAGCCCTTCGGGCACAATGGTTCGCTGCCGATCCGCACCGTCTTGAAACCGCTCCAGAGCCTGCGGGGCATGGTCGACCTGCTGCCCGGTCAGACCCCCTTCTGGCAGCGGATCGAAGCCACCGCCAGGGAGCACTTCCGCCGGGCCGCCGTCGAGGAGATCCGCACGCCCCTGCTCGAGGTGACCGAGCTGTTCGCCCGGGGCATCGGCGAGGCCACCGACGTGGTGGGCAAGGAGATGTACAGCTTCGAGGACCGCGGCGCCCGCCGCTGCACCCTGCGGCCCGAGGGCACCGCCTCGGTGGTGCGGGCCGCGATCCAGCATGGCCTGGTGGCCCAGGGACCCCAGCGGCTCTGGTACGGCGGGCCGATGTTCCGCTACGAGCGGCCCCAGGCCGGCCGGCAGCGGCAGTTCCACCAGATCGGCCTGGAGTTCCTCGGCCACGCTGATCCCCGCAGCGACGTCGAGGCCATCGCCATCGCCTGGGATCTGCTGATGGATCTGGGGGTGGGTGGCCTGTCCCTGGAGCTCAACTCCCTCGGCAGCCCCGAGGACCGGGAGCGCTATCGGGCCGAACTGGTGGCCTGGCTGGAGGCCCATCGGCAGCGTCTGGATCCCGATTCGCAGCAGCGGATCGCCACCAACCCCCTGCGGGTGCTCGATTCCAAGAACCCCGACACCCAGGCCCTGCTGGCCGGAGCCCCCACCCTGGCCGATGCCCTCAGCGGCGAGAGCCATGAACGCTTTCTAAGGGTGCGGCAGGGTCTGGAGGCCCTCGCCATCCCGTTCGAGCTCAACCCGCGCCTGGTGCGGGGCCTCGACTACTACGGCCACACCGCCTTCGAGATCACCAGCAGCCAGCTGGGGGCCCAGGCGACCGTGTGCGGCGGCGGGCGCTACGACGGCCTGGTGGAGCAGCTGGGCGGCCCCCCCACCCCCGCCATTGGCTGGGCCCTGGGCATGGAGCGGCTGGTGCTGCTGCTCAGCCAGGCCATGGAGGCGGGCACCCAGGCTCCCGTGACGGCCGCCCAACCCGACGTCTACGTGGTCAACCGGGGGGCCCTGGGCGAGGCCTGCGCCCTGGAGCTCGCCCGGTCTTGCCGCCAGCGCCCCGGGGCACCGCTGGCGGTGCAGCTGGATCTCAGCGGCGCCGGCTTCGATAAGCAGCTCAAACGGGCCCGCCGCAGCGGCGCCCGCTGGGCCCTTCTGCTGGGCGACGAGGAGGCCGGGGCCGGCCAGGTGCGGCTGCTGCCCCTCGATGTCGAGGCTGGATCAGGGGATCGGGTGCTGAGCCGGGAGGCGTTTCTGGCGCTGCCGATCGAGGAGCTGCGGCGCCAGGGCTGAACCGACCGCCATCGGATGGCATGACAGGCTGAGATCGCTGAAAGGATGGCTTGGCGAGCGATGGTGATCGATGCGTAGGGGACCGGCCAATTTCGTGATCTTCTTTGATGAGAAGGAGGGCACAACGGCCTTGATGTCGCTGCTCGACAAGCTCCCTGGGATCACGATCCTCAGGATGGACCGGGGTGATGGACGCACCAGCGCTGAACCCTTTGATCTCCACTCCTGTGGACGGATGGCCAAGGCTGATCTGAAATTCTGTCTGGATGGCCTTCTGGGCTCGCGACCTGTCGATCCTGAGGCCATCCAGACGCGCTATGGCCGAACAGCCAAGGGCCGTCTGATCGGGATCAGCGCGCAGGGAGTGACGGGCCTCAAGATGCGATTCAGGGTCTTGACACTGCCGTGGTATCCCGATCGCCTTCCACGACTGCATCGTGTCCTGAGCAAAGTCCTGCCGCGGTTCACCAGGAAGCTGCAAGATCTTTCTCTGAGAATCAACCTCAGGGACTACAAGAAGTTGATGATCAATATGTTGAAGCGGAGTCATCCCGTTGTCTTCCTGGCTGTGCGGCAGGACGTTTTTCGATGGGCCCTCTCCAAGTACCATGGTGATGGGACGGGCAAGCCTGGCCATCTGCAGTTCAAGCTGGCGAAAGGTGAACTGCAGAGGTGCGATATTGGAAAGATTTATGTTGAGCCTGAGCGTTTCAAGGCCATCGTTGCCGGCTGCGAAGCCATCCATGAACGAAAGCGGGAACTTATGCAGGAACTCCTGAGGGCGGGACTGGAGGTCCATCCCATCTGCTACGAGGACTTCTTGGCGAGTGAGTACGAGATGCTGGCGCGTATCTGTCGGTTGATTCGGCTGGATGTCCCCGAGGCCGATCTTCGCAGGGTCGTTGCAGAGGGCGCTGACTTTCAAAAGGTTCATTCCGAGGATATCTCCGAATTCGTGGAAAACCACCAACAGATGATCGAACTCTTCGGTGATCGCTTCGTTCCATGGCAATGACGGCGGTACCACCATCAGCCTGAGCGCGACTCCAGCATCGCCTTGCAGGTGGGAACCAGCTTTTCTGCCGCCTGTTGATGCATTTCGGGCGATGGGTAGTAGCGGTTGTAGTCCACGATGACGCCTTTGGAGTTCACCAAAGGCTGTGGCATGCCTTCCTGGCCGCTGCAGGCCACGAAGGCATCGGCAAAGGGGCGGATCATCTCCAGCATCGGTTCCGTGACGAGATGGGGAAACTTGCCGAGAAGCGAGGGTTTTGGCCTGCGGTCCCAGAGTCCCAGCTTGTAGAGGACCTTGGCAGAGAGGCGGCCCGGTATGGTGCGGGAAAACCGCAGCTCTTCCAGCCGTTGCTGGCTGGGAAGCCGATAGTCATCCGGAGCGCGTTCGGAAAACCAGAAGAGGATCTTTGGGGCTGTGAGCCTGTTCAGGAGTTGAACCTTTTCTCTACATACGCCCTGGAATTTTCTTCGATGAGCTTCCGTAGGAAGCCGGGATCATCCCCGCGTCGATCTTCCCCAAGGAATAGATCGCTCCAGACCTGCTCGGATCTCATTGGCAGGCCATCCGGAAGCCGATGGCCTTTTGATGCACCTGTACCGCAGAAAAAGACGGAATTGTTGATGCTTCTTCCCGACATGACCTGGACAACGACCAATCGTGCCCGGTTGGCGATACCCAGCAGCGTCTGCGAGTCCTGGGAGGTGAGATAGTAGTCGGGTCCCGCTCCGCCTCGGCCGAGATTCATGGTGCCGATGCCCAGCGCTCTGCCGACGAGGGTGGGGAAAGGCTCTGTGCAGTACGTGCCGAAGGTCTGGGCCGCCCCAAGGTAGGCGATGAAGTCGGAGCCGCTGCACCGAGGGCCCCTTAAGGTGAGCCCATCCAGCTCATACAGCTGATAATCGATGAATTCCCTGTCCCGGGCCTGGTAGAACTTGCCCATACCATCACGCAATGCCGCGCGTCCTGTCTGAAGTTTAGGTCTGAGGCCCGGCACGGCAGGGCTCTGTGAACCGGCCTCGGCTATCCGTCGCTCGCTTTGGAAGGTTGCAAAAAAAAGCGGATCCGTTGGGATCCGCTGCAAGAGTCGATGGGATGGGGCTCGACGGAATCGAATCAGGCCGAACCCACACCCACGTAGGAGCCGTAGAAGAACAGGCCGACCACGAAGATCACAGCCATGCCGCCGGCGGTGGCGACCATCCAGAGCGGCAGGACCCCTTCGGTCCACCGGCTCTTCCAGGCCACGGCCGGACGGCCGTCCGGAAGGCGGTCGGGGATCCGGCCGTCAGGAAGTGAGGATTTCTTGCCGCTCATGGATGGGGTGCCTCCCGATCAGTTGAAGAAGTAGCTGGAGAAGAGGATGCCGATGACGAACACGAACAGCAGCCCGAGATAGAGGCTCGTGCGGTTCAGCTCGACCGGCAGGTTGTTGGGGTTGGGATTGCGCTGCATGGATGTCTCAGCGACGGACGAACTGCATGGCCGCCAGGGCACCCAGGAAGAAGACCGTGGGGATGCCGAGGGCGTGGACGGAAAGCCAGCGCACCGTGAAGATCGGGTAATTGCGCGGCGTGGTGGGGGCGGTGGACTGGGTCATGGTTCCTGGAGGCGCAGATCAAGGCTGCTCTTGCCCTCGTAACGCTGGCTCACGACTGGAGCCTTGGTTTCCTGGGCCTGGAAGTAGGCATCCGGACGGGGCGTGCCGAAGGCGTCGTAGGCCAGGCCGGTCGACACGAACAGGAAGCCCGCCAGGAAGATGGCCGGCAGGGTCACCGCATGGATGACCCAGTAGCGGATGCTTGTGATGATCTCGAAGAACGGGCGTTCCCCTGTGGAGCCGGCAGCCATAGCAACAAGCGTTCAGCCCGGCAATCCTAGGGGTCGGCCAGCGGCTGGCGGGAGCGGGTCGGGGGGTTGGTTACAGAGGGATGCGGTTGCCCCCCGCGCTCAGCCCACCCAGCGCAGCAGCACACCCCGCTCCCCCAGGACGAAGCCCTTGCCATCGGCGGCAAAGACGATCCGGGAGAAGTTGGTGGGCTGCTCGCTGCCCACCGGATCCCGCTGCCAGCTGGCGCCGGCATCGTTGCTCACCAGAAGGGTGCCGTTGCCGCCGCCGGCCCAGATGGCGCCCCGGGGGTCCCAGGCCATGTCGAGGTAGCCGTAGCCGTTGGTGATCGGGATCACGGGCTTGCTCCAGTCGCCGCTTTCGGTGCTCTCGGCGGTGCTCGGGTCCCCGTCGAAGCGCAGCTGGGCGCCCCGGGCCACCATCCAGAGGTGGCCGTCGGGCTGGAAGCCCATCGACTGCAGCCGCTGGCTGCTCACCCGCTGGTGCACCTGCCAGGCGGGCAGGCCAGGTTCCCAGGTGGCGAAGAAGTTGCCCAGGCTGCTGACGCTCACGTAGTCGCCGTCGGCGCCGCGGCGCAGGTCACGGATGGCGCCGGCGGCATCACCCACCAGGGCCTGCCAGCTGGAGCCGGCATCGGTGGTGCGGTACACGGCGCCGACGTTGGTGGCCAGCTCGGCGGTCTTCGGTCCCAGGGCCGTGACCAGATAGGGCTCACCGGGCAGCTTGGTGTCCAGCAGCAGCCGGCTCCAGCTCTTGCCGGCATCGTCGCTGTGCAGCAGCAGCCCGGGCTGCCCCACGATCCAGCCCTCCGGGCCGCGGAAGTCGATGCTGATCAGCCGGAAGTTCTCCTCCTCCGGCAGGTCGAGGGCCCGCTCCTGCCAGCTGGCGCCGCCGTCGTCCGTCTCCATGATCAGCCGGTTGCTGCCCACCAGGAACCCGTGGTCGGCGCTGCTGAAGGCCACGTCGAGGGGGTTGGAGCGGGTGTCGAGGGGGACGGCCTGCCAGGGGCTGGCGGCGGCTGTGGGCAGTCCGGTGGTGACGCAGCCCGTGAGGCCCAGGGCCAGCACGAGCGAGAACGCCAGGCTGAGCAGGGGACGCAGCCGGCGCAGGACGGCCGGCAGGGCGGGAAGGGGCGCAGGCATCAACGCAGGGAATAAAGGGAGAGGAAGAAAGCGAAGGCCAGGGCGAAGCCCCCGAAGATCAGCACGTTCTTCTGGCCGGGGGTGAGGCGGTTCACCCCGAGGCCGAAGTTGAGGTTCTCCTCGAAGCCACTGGGCTTGTTGCGCGGGCCGATGTCCTTGAAGGCCCCCACCCGGCTGCGGCAGACCGGACAGCGGAAGCCGACCGGGTCGAGGTCGAGAAAGGAGGTGCCGGCGGGGATGCCCAGCTTCTTCACTCCCTCGGCCGGGTCGTAGACGAAACCGCAGCTGCGGCACTCGAAACGGTGGGTGGAGGGATCCTCGGCGATGGGTTCGACCGCCTCGCTGACCGTCCCGGCGGGTCCGGTCGGGACCTCTTCGGTGGGTGTCTCCGTCGGCGGTTCGGTGCTCATCCCATGCCTGGCCATACCTGGCAACTCTATCGACGGCGACCCCGGGCCCCGCGGGATCTCCGCCCGGCCGGCCAGGCCGGTCGTCGCGGCGACCGCCGCCCCCGGAGGCAGGTGGCAGAATGCGCGCCAGGTTGGGTCTGCCGATGTTCGTGCTCTCCGGCTACGACGCCTTTCTGGGCTTCCTGCTGATTTCGGCGGCGGTCCCGGTGCTGGCGCTGGTGGCCAACAAGCTGCTGGCGCCCAAGAGCCGCCAGGGGGAGCGCCAGCTCACCTACGAATCGGGGATGGAGCCGATCGGCGGTGCCTGGATCCAGTTCAATATCCGCTACTACATGTTTGCGCTGGTCTTCGTCATCTTCGATGTCGAGACCGTCTTCCTCTATCCCTGGGCGGTGGCCTTCCACCGTCTCGGGCTGCTGGCCTTCATCGAGGCACTGATCTTCATCTCCATCCTGGTGCTGGCCCTGGCGTACGCCTGGCGCAAGGGCGCCCTCGAGTGGAGCTGAGCACCTCCCCACCATGACCCTCACACCTTCTGCCGGCTCCCTTTCCGTCGATGCCCTGCGCGACCTGCGTGAGGCCAGCTGCGGCCCCGTGGGTGCCCCCGGCGTCACCGCCGATCTGTCCGAGAACATCATTCTCACGAGCCTCGACGATCTCCACAACTGGGCCCGGCTCAGCAGCCTCTGGCCGCTGCTCTACGGCACCGCCTGCTGCTTCATCGAATTCGCGGCCCTGATCGGCTCGCGCTTCGACTTCGACCGCTTCGGCCTGGTGCCCCGCTCCAGCCCTCGCCAGGCCGATCTGCTGATCGTGGCCGGCACGGTGACGATGAAGATGGCGCCCGCCCTGGTCCGTCTTTACGAGCAGATGCCGGAGCCCAAGTACGTGATCGCCATGGGGGCCTGCACCATCACCGGTGGCATGTTCTCCGCCGACTCCACCACGGCGGTGCGCGGGGTCGACAAGCTGATCCCCGTCGATCTGTACCTGCCTGGCTGCCCGCCTCGCCCCGAAGCGATCTTCGATGCGGTGATCAAGCTGCGCAAGAAGGTGGGCAACGAAGCCCTGACCGAGCGCGGCAACCTCCGTCCCACCCACCGCTACTGCACGATCCCCCATCAGATGAAGAGGATCGACCCGATCGTCACCGGGGCCTACCTGCGGGCCGAAACCCAGCAGGCCGCCCTGGCCGCCGCCGCAGGTCTGCCGATGGGCGCCGCCGCTGATACCGCCACCGTCCCAGCCACCACCGCTTCCACTACCGATGCCTGAGGAGTCCCCCGTCACCCCCGGCGCCTCGGACGCCACGGAATCCGCGGAGGCCGGAGCCCTGCAGGCCGCCGCCCCCGGCCCCGCGGCCACCTGGCTGAGCGGTCAGGGTTTCGATGCGGTCACCCTGGGCCCGGACCACTCCGGGGTCGAACTGCTTGGCGTGGAGCCTGCAGCCCTGCCGTTGGTGGCCACGGCCCTGAAGGCCGCCGGTTTCGACTACCTCCAGTGCCAAGGCGGCTACGACGAAGGCCCGGGCGGCCACTTGGTGAGCTTCTATCACCTGGTCAAGCTGGCCTCGATGGTGGAGCAGTATTCGGCCATGGCCGAAGCCACCGGCCCCCTGCCGGCTGAGGCTCGTCCTGATGAAGTGCGTCTCAAGGTGTTCCTGCCCCGGGACGGCGCCCTGTCGATCCCCAGCCTCTACGGCCTGTTCCGCGGCGCGGACTGGCAGGAGCGTGAAACCTTCGACATGTTCGGCATCGCCTACGAGGGCCATCCCCATCCCAAGCGCCTGCTGATGCCCGAGGACTGGAAGGGCTATCCGCTGCGCAAGGATTACGTGCAGCCTGATTTCTATGAGATGCAGGATGCCTATTGAAGGCCTCTATGGAGCGCCTGAGCCGCTGAGTGCGGCGAGTGTTTCCTCTAGGTAGCGGGTTCCCCAGCGCTGATCGGGTTCTAGGTGGTTGCCTTCGGCCCACTCGTTCCAGGCGTTGATGAACACGACCGGTTCAGGAAG
Source organism: Synechococcus sp. BA-124 BA4 (assembly GCF_034931165.1). Classification (NCBI taxonomy): domain Bacteria; kingdom Bacillati; phylum Cyanobacteriota; class Cyanophyceae; order Synechococcales; family Synechococcaceae; genus Synechococcus; species Synechococcus sp. BA-124 BA4. The sequence continues at coordinate 14,598 of NZ_JAYGIA010000097.1, forward strand.
GCCGTAGTCAGGGAGGCGTTCCACCGTCTGCCTGAGCCAGTGGCCATAGCGCTCCGGCGTCGCATCCTGGAGGATGATGCCGCCCCAGCGCCGGCGGGCCGTGTTGTCCCAGGAAGGGGTGACACAGGGAAAACGGGGATAGGGAGGGACAGGCCTGGCAAGGGCGGCTTGGCAGACCTTTTCGTAGTCGACAACCCGGTGAATCTTTTTGCCTGGAGACTCATTCTTGATGACCCCCTTGATCTTTTCTCGAAGGCTGGGAGTCTGGGCGGGAAGCCTGCCCAGCATCGGCCAGCAGGGCTGAAATTCCACGGCGGCATCGAAGCCGAAGTTTTGGGGGTTGTTGATCTCCTCCTCCTTCGATTCGACGGAAACGAGATAGAGATCTCCCAAGCCATGGTCATGGGCAATCGAACGCCAGATCTCTGCCGTCCGGGCCAGATGGGGCAGGGCGCTGGTGCGGTAGACAAGAAACAGCGGTTTACCTTCGATCCTGATGTAGCGGGGATCCCTGAAGGCCGCTAACAAGGACAACAGGTGATCGCGATCGTCCTGCTCGCTGTAGATCTGCGCGAGAAGAATCTCGTCATCCGATCCGTCCCACCGCCGGGTCCAGTTTTCGTTGGCCCAGCAGAGACAGAAGGGAAAGTCAGGCTCCCCTGAGGCCAGCACGTCTTCGAATGGCCGCTGCAGCACGCGCCGGCCATTGAACCAGTAGTGGTAGTAGCAGAACCCATGGAGGCCGAAGGCATGGGCCAGTTCCGCCTGGGCTTGGCGCACTTCCGGCAGACGCAGGTCGTAGAAGCCCAGATCGGCCGGCAGATGGGGCTGGTAGTGACGGGAGTACAGAGGCCGCGCCCTGGTCACGTTGCGCCATTCCGTGAATCCCTTGCCCCACCACTGATCATTCTCCGGTATCGGATGATACTGGGGAAGGTAGAAGGCGATGGCTTTGGCTGAATTCACGAGAAACGAATGACTGGCTGATCGGGCGTCTGTCTGTGCTTCAGGGCTCTATCGGATGCACGGCCTTTTGGTGGGCGATGGGGTGATGGGGATCACCCTTACCCGCTGATCCCTGAGGGCCTCCCGGGACGTGCTGACTGGCCGGGCTGGAGCTGGTGACCGTTGACGCGCGTAGGGGCCGAACAGACGCGATCAGAAGTCGCAACAGTCGCCCCAGCAAGCGTGCCTTCGAGGAAAGCACAGCGTCCTGGAACTTGATGATTTCAGCCTGCGTCCTGATGGACGAGTCTCTGTCGTCAAGGCAGCGGGCCATTGAGGCGATCCACAGATCTGGGGAGGGTGGCCCGGGTTGCGGCGGGGACTCACTCACTTTGGGCCTGTCGGAGTTGGGAGCAGAAGATCTGATGATCCCTGTGATGGCTTCCAAATGGCGATCAATGATGGCCAGATCCTTCGTTTGGCCGCTGTCCTCAACAGGCCTTTCCATTCGCATGATGGTGTGGAGAGAAGCCGGCAGCTGACCTGGCTCCATTCCGAACGGGTAGAGAGCATCATTGCTTTCTGACCAGCAGTTGACCTTGTGCATGTTCATGGTCAGTCGTGGCACACCGTAAGATCTGGCCACGATGCGGTAGTGCAGGCTGGTGGATATGACCGCTGCAGCACTTGCAATCTGCTGGCAGATGGTCAGAATGTCAACCGAAGGCAGAACTTCTATTGGAACGGACGATTCTTCGGCCAGTTGCTTGAATCGGTAGTACTCGTCGAGTGAATCGTGGTAGTTGGCAGTGCCCGCAAGGCCAAGCTTCAGGCCGCCTTCGAAGTGCGGGGCAATCTGTGACAGCGCATGGATCAGCTCAGCGGAGTTTCTTCTCAGATAGTCACCTTTAAAATGCATGAGAAGACTGCTAGGTCCAATGGGCTTGGAGACGGGCATCAATTGGCTGATGGACAGTACAATGTCTGGGGCATAGGTGGCTTGCGTAATACCCAAGCTTCTCGCATTTCTTATGGAGTGGGTATCTCTAAAGCTGATCATTCTGGCCGCTGCCAAGGTGGCTCTCAGCCTTTCATTGTCTGCTCTGTCATCTGAGAGCTGGGTGAGGCCGATGCCATAAAAAAGTCTGTTCTCCCATGGCTTCGATGCTGTGTTGATGCGTTCCTTGGGTGGTGTCAGATAGGGGAAGGGACGGTCCGTGCCCAGCTCCTGATGGATTTCGGAGCTGATGATGTCCTTGAGATGGTAGGGCAGGGGTGCCGGAGAGTCACAGGCTAGGGCGTCATTGAAGGAGCAGGTCGCTGTCTCGCCTCCGACGTGCAGTACTGGTATGTCTGGATCAAGTCCGTTGGCAAGTAAGTCGAAGATCGAGTGGACCCTTGTGCCGCCACATGCCGTGAGATCGTTGTCAAGAATGCTGGCATGAATGGTGTTGATACCTCTCTGCCTGAGTAGTTTCTCAAAGGCATATCCCATGAGAAGATCGCCAAAATTGTGCCGTTCAAAGGCACCGAAAAGAATGGCGTCCGGATTCATTCGCTATCGGCGCTTGAGCGGTTTTGCCTTATCGGAGCGTTTGGAGCCAATCCCTTGTTCGTCCACCGGAGATCGATGGGTGCGCAGCCTTGAGCTCTGGATGCCCACATTCCTTGATACCTCGATCCGCTCACCGAAGCCGATGAAGGCATTCCACTGTTGCAGCGTCGGGAGTTTACGGCCTCAATCCCTCCTGTGCTTCCGGTAGAAGCGGATCACCTCCTTGGCCACACTGCGCGGCTCGTGCCGCAGGGTGGCGCTGGGGCGGGCCCCCTGCAGCGGCGCCAGGATCACCTCGTAGCCCTGCTCCCTCAGGTCGGAGGCCTCGCAGGTCACCGGTTCGGCCCCCCGCAGCCGGTAGACGTCGAGCAGGCTGGAGTCGTCCAGATCCTCCTGGGCCAGCACGGCCGTGAACAGGCGCTGCTCCACCCCCAGGCTCGCCAGCTGGGCTTCGATCGCCCGCAGGTGGCCGCCGACGTCCAGGCCGTCGGTCTCGCCGGGCTGGGTCATGAGGTTGCAGATGTACAGCCGCGGCGCCTTGCTGGCGCTGATGGCGCTCACAAGTTCCGGCACCAGCAGGTTGGGCAGCAGGGAGGTGTAGAGGCTCCCTGGCCCCAGCACGATCAGCTCGGCGTTGGCGATCGCCTCCAGGGCCCGCGGCAGGGCCGGCGGCCGCTCCGGGGTGCAGCCCAGGCGCACGATTGGACAGGGAGCATGCCCGATCTGGGATTCCCCCTCGATCCGTTCGCCGTTTTCCAGTTCCGCCCAGAGGCGTACGTCGGCGTTGGTGGCCGGCACCACCTGCCCCTGGACCGCCAGCACCCGGCTGCTGGCGATGATCGCCGATTCCAGGCTGCCGGTGATGGCCGTCAGGGCGCTCAGGAACAGGTTGCCGAAGCTGTGGCCCTCCAGGCCGCTGCCGGCCTTGAAGCGGTACTGGAACAGGCGGGTGAGCAGGGGTTCCTCCCGTGCCAGGGCCGCCAGGCAGTTGCGGATGTCGCCGGGGGGCTGCACCCCCAGCTCCCGTCGCAGCACGCCGCTGCTGCCGCCGTCGTCGGCCACCGTGACGATCGCGGTGAGGTTGCTGCTGTAACGCTTCAGGCCGCTCAGCAGGGTGGCCAGGCCCGTGCCGCCGCCGATGGCCACGATGGTGGGGCCGCGGTTCAGCCGCCGCTGGGCCAGCAGGGCATCCACCAGCAGGGTGTCCTTCTCCGGGGCCAGGGCCTGCTGGATGGCCCCGAAACTGCGGCTCTGGCCGAGCCAGATCAGGGCACCGCCGATCAGGAGCACCAACGGGCCGGTGATGCCCCGCGGCATCACCTGGGTGATGCGGTTCAGGCCCCAGCGGATCGTCTCGAGGGTCCAGTAGATGGGCTGCAGGTCGGCCCACACCGCCGCCCCCAGCAGGGCGATCACCAGGCCCAGGCCCGAGGTGATCATCCAGCGCTTCACCACCAGCCCCGGCTGCAGCCAGCGGGCCGCCCGCCGCGAGCGGCTCATCAGGTCCTGCTGACGCAGGTCACCGCGGCCCACCCAGCGGGGG
>NZ_JAYGIA010000098.1:0-18010 GCF_034931165.1 Synechococcus sp. BA-124 BA4
CCTCCATGCTGCTGGCGCTGCGCCGCCGCTTCCTTGTGCTGCAGCAGCTGCCTGTGGCCCTGGTGGCCGCCATCGGGGGTGGCGCCGGCCTTGGGGCGGCCTTCCGCTCTCCCCTGCTGGGAGCCGCCTATGCCCTGGAGGAACTCAGCGCCGTCCATGGCTTGCCGCTGATGGTGCCGACCCTGATCCTTGGGGGGCTCGGCGGGGCACTCAACTCGCGGCTGGGTCAGCCGGCCCGCCTGGCGGAGGGCATGGGCGCGGCTCTGGAGCTGCGGTTGCTGCCGCTGGCGTTGCTGATCACCCTGGTCACGGCTCTGCTGGGAGTCCTGCTGGTGCGCCTGCTCATCCCCCTCTCCGGCTGGCTGGCCCAGCGACTGCGCGACCGCTTCCGCTGGCTCACCGCTGTGGGGATCACCCTGAGCCTCGCGCTGCTGGCCGTGCTAAGCGGAGGGCTCAGTCTCAACGACGGCTCCCTCGCCCTGGGACCGGCCCTGGCCGGCGCACCCGCAACTGGGTGGTGGGCGGCTGTGCCGCGCCTGCTGGGACCCCTGCTCAGCATTGCGATCGGGGCCCCCGGAGGACTGATGCATGACTCGATGACCCTCGGGGCTGTGCTGGTGACCCCATGGCTCGGCGCCTTGCCCGAGCAGCAGCAGGCGGCTCTGGCGGGAGTGGCCGCGGCTGCCCTCTTCAGCGGGGCCTGCCGTACGCCGCTGTTCTGCGCCCTGTTCGTGTTCACCCTCCAGGGCAATGCCGTTCTGCTGCCGTGGCTGCTCACGGCTTCGGCCATCGCGGCGGCCATGGGCCGCTGGCTGGGCGGCCCCAGCTGGAACGAGGTGCAGGTGGAGGCTTTCCGGACTCGATAGCCTCGAGACTGGTGTCCGGGAGGTGGATCTGACTCTCGATGCAGCGGCCCCGGCGGTGGCCGGAAACCAGGAGGCCAGCGCCACCTGTCACCGGCTGGCGGGGATCAGCTTCCCCTGGGACATGACCCGCTCCCTGGAGCTGGCCCTGCTCAAGACCTTCTGTCTGCCCTCGATCTCCGGCCTGCTGCAACGCAGCGGTGAGTTCGAGGCCCGCCCCCGCAAGCGCTATGACGACACCGGATTGATGGTGGCGGAGCTGCTCAGGCATGGGCCCGACAGCACCGCGGGGGCGGCGGTGATCGAGCGGATGAACCGCATCCACGCTCACTTCGCCATCAGCAACGACGACTCTCTCTATGTGCTCTCCACCTTCGTGGCGGAACCGATCCGCTGGATGGCCCGTTATGGCTGGAGACCGCTCACCCGGCTGGAGCAGGACCACCTGTTCCGCTTCTGGGCGGTGGTGGGCACCCGGATGGGCATCGCGGGGATCCCGCCCAGCCTGACGGAGCTGCTGGAGTGGAACCGCCGCGTGGAGGTCCAGCACTTCCGCTACACCGCCAGCAACCAGCGCATTGCCGACGCCACCCTGGCGATGTTGCTCGAGGACTGGCCGGCTCCCCTGCGGCCGCTCGCGCGCCGCCTGCTGATGGGTCTGCTCACGGCCCCGGTGACCGACAGCCTGGGCTGGAGCGAGGCGCCCAGCTGGGTTCAGAGACTGGTGCTGATGGCCCTGAAACTGCGCAGCGTCCTGGCTGCAGCGCTTGCGCGCTGGAGGCCCCCAGGCGAGGCCCGCTTCTATTCCGATCGTCCCACACCCAGTTATGGCCCTCGGTTTTCCCTCGAGCAGCTGGGTCCACCGGCCTTGCTGGCTCGCCTCAACACGCCCCCGTCCAGCGCGCCCGGGGATGGGCGGGACCCCTCTGCCGGCGACTGACACGCCGGGGCGTTCGCACTCCTGCTGGTTTGCTATCTCTGAATGAAAGTTCCCATGATGCGATAAAGACTTGACGGAATGCCCGGAAATATGTATTATCAATTCATGGATTGATCAATGGGAAGTTGCTTTTGCACGCTTCTCTGCATGGTTTCGTTTCCCGTGCTTTCCGCATGCTTCCCTCTCTGAGTTTTGATTTTTGCATCAGTGTTCATGGTGATTGACAAGGGCGGTTTCTGCCATGCAGTCCTTGTCGGTCGGTTGACAAGCTTATTTGAATCACTTTCTTCCGGGCAATCATGGTAGATACGGCCAGTACCAGTGGTCTCTATATTCTGCTCATCAGTGTGCATGGATTGATTCGAGGGCAGGATCTCGAGCTCGGTCGAGATGCCGATACGGGGGGACAAACAAAATACGTTGTGGAGCTCGCCAAGGCTCTGTCCAGGCAGGAGGGGGTCGAGCGGGTTGATCTGGTGACACGGCTGGTCGTCGATGAGGCCATCAGCCCTGATTACAAAGCTCCCGTTGAGAAGCTCTCCGAGAATCTTCAGATCGTCCGGATCAAGGCCGGACCAGATGAGTACATACCGAAGGAGCAGCTCTGGCCACACATGGACAGCTTCGCTGACCATCTCTACACCTGGCTGAGTGAGCAGTCGCGCCTTCCGGACGTCATCCATACCCACTATGCCGATGCCGGATATGTAGGAGTCCGTCTGGCGAATCTCACAGGACTGCCACTGGTGCATACAGGCCACTCCCTTGGTCGCGATAAGTACCGTCGCCTTCTTGCCGTGGGTATGGGCATTGAGCAGATCGAGCAGCGCTATCACATGCAGGCGCGAATCAGCGCTGAGGAAGATACATTGAGTTGTGCTGAATTGGTGATCACCAGCACCCGCAATGAGATCGAAAGTCAATATGAGCTTTATGATTATTACACTCCTGAGAAGATGGCGGTGATTCCGCCGGGGACTGATCTCGAGCAGTTCCATCCCCCCATCGAGGGCCAGCCTGCTGAATCGCGGGCGTTTCAGAACACGCTCAACCTGTTTCTGCGTGATCCGGCCAAGCCGATGATCCTGGCGCTGTCACGGCCGGACGAGCGCAAGAACATTGTTTCGTTGCTTGAGGCCTATGGCCAGACCAAGAGCTTGCAGGAGCTGGCCAATCTTGTGATCGTGGCCGGCAACCGCGATGACATCCGCGAGCTCAATGATGGGGCTCAGTCGGTGTTGACTGAATTGCTCTGGGTGATTGATGTCTATGAGCTTTACGGAAAAGTAGCCCTCCCCAAGCATCACTCTGCTGAGAACGTTCCTGAGATCTACCGCCTGGCGGCGGCCTCCAGGGGAGTTTTCGTGAATCCCGCCCTGACCGAGCCTTTCGGACTCACCCTCCTGGAGGCCGCCGCCAGCGGACTGCCCCTGGTGGCCACCGAGAACGGCGGTCCTGTCGACATCATCGGCAACTGCCGCAACGGCCTGCTGGTGGATCCGCTCAGCCGTGAGGCCATCGCTGATGCGTTGCTCTCCATTCTTCAGAAGCCGGCGCGTTGGCAGGAGTTCTCTAGCAATGGTCTGCGCAACATTGCCCGCTTCTACTCCTGGGAGGCTCACGCCAAGGCCTACCTGGCCATGGTGCAGCCGCTGGTCTCCAAGCGAAAGCCGCTGACACAGGTTCCGTCGACCCACCAATTCAGCAGCTACCGGAATTGGGCGCTGTTCACCGCCCTCGACAACACCCTTCTTGGCGATGCGGAAGCGTTGGAGCAGTTCGCCAAGGTGGTGCGAACCCATCGCCGCCAGTTCCTCTTCGGCATCGCCACGGGCCGGCGCCTGGATTCCGTGCTGACCATCCTCAAACGCAACAGTATCCCCACGCCCGATGTGCTGATCACCAGCCTGGGGACGGAGATCTATTACACCTCGGAGTTGTTTGCCGACATCGCCTGGAGCTACCACATTGATCACTCCTGGACACCCCAGGTGCTGCGTCGAGCCCTGGAATCCCTGCCAGGGCTTTCACCACAGCCCAAGAATGAACAGAGCCGCTTCAAGGTGTCGTATTTTTATGATGCCCAAATCGCTCCGCCGCTGGACGAGATTCTGGGTTTGCTCAGGCAACAGGAGCTTTCAGTGAATGCGACGTTGTCGTTCGGCCAGTATCTCGATATCGTTCCTGCGCGAGCCTCGAAAGGTCAGGCTTTACGTTATGTCGCCAGTCAATACAATATTCCTCTTGACCGCACCTTGGTGACGGGTGGATCGGGAGGAGATGCTGACATGCTACGTGGTAATACGCTCGGTGTTGTTGTAGCCAACCGCCACCAGGAAGAGCTCTCCAACCTCAGTGAGAATGAACAGGTTTACTTTGCCAATGGCGCCCATGCCTGGGGAATTCTTGAAGCGATCCGCCACTATGGTTTTTTCTGACCAGCCATGAGTCGTTTGGCTGTCCCCTGATCAATCACGAGTGTTCCAGTCCATGCTTCAGCTTTTTTCATGACCCAGCTCCTGATCTGTACCGACCTTGATCGCACCCTTTTGCCCAACGGTGATCTTGAGGAGTCGCCGCACGCCCGTGAGCGGTTTGCTGCGGTGGCCTCCCGCCCGGAGGTCACGCTGGCCTACGTGTCGGGCCGGGATCTGGCCCTGGTTGAGCAGGCCATCACGGACTTCGGCATTCCCAGGCCTGACTGGGTGATCGGCGATGTGGGCAGCAAGCTCTATCAGTTGAACGAGGCGGGTGAAGGGAATGATCAGGGACAAAACAAGGACCCAACCACCTGGATCCAGTCCAGTGCCTGGGAGGAGGACATCGCCCTGGACTGGCCTCGACTCGTCAACGAGCAGATCGCTGAGGCCCTCACCTCGATCCATGGCCTTGTGCTTCAGGAGCCTGCTCGGCAGAGCCGTTACAAGGTGAGTTACTACCTTCCACTCGGTTTCGATCTTGATACGCTTCGGCAGGACATGGGAGCCAGGCTCCAGGAGTTGGGGGCTCATTCAAGTCTGATCTACAGCGTGGATGAGCAGGCGCAAGTGGGTCTGCTCGATGTCCTGCCTCAGCGGGCCACCAAGCTTCATGCGGTGGAATTCCTGATGCAGAGCCTGGGCGTGACGACCACCAACACTGTATTTGCGGGTGACAGCGGCAATGACCTGCCGGTTCTGGTGAGTTCAGTTCCTTCCGTGTTGGTGGCCAATGCCCATCCGGATGTGATTCGAGAGGCTGAAGCCAGTTCACGGGATCGCAGTACAGCAGACTTCTTGTATCTGGCCAAGGGTAACTTCCTGGGCATGAATGGAAACTACAGCGCTGGGATTCTGGAAGGTCTGGTTCACTATCATCCCGAAACAAAGGACTGGATCACCTGACCCTTCACGGGGACCTTCAGCGAGGCGTGAGCCAACACCGCTGAAGGCTTCTTTCCCCGACCCCCGCGCCTTATTTTCGCTCCCATGGTCATCGGCGGGGCCTTGCCCGACTTTCGGCCTCCTGCTCCACCCGCTTCCTCTGCCCGCTCAGTAACACCTGTTCGGAACTTAGACGCACGAACTGTTGGTGCTTCTTTCTATCCTTTTCGGAGGATGCTTCTCGGTTCTGAACTCGCTGCCGGTCACGCCAGGCGGCCAAGTCACCTCCGACCGGCGCGGGTTGGGTTCCAGCCCTCCCTCCAGATTCTTTTTGTTCAACTGTTGATTCTCTGATGTACGAACAGATCTCTCATTCACTGTTGAACTCGATTCTGGACGAACTCAGACCGGAAATCAAGCGACAGAACCTCCGTCATTTCTACACAAGACTGGGCGCGAACTTTTATGCTATTCATTCGCTGTTCTCCACTCTTTATGGCGACCGCGACGATTTTCAGGCCCAGATGGTGCGCCTGGTTGAAACTATGGCCGAAGGCTATATCTACCGATCAGAGGAGTCCGAGCGGCTGGACATGAGTCGCGAGCAGGACCACAACTGGTTCCTGTCGCAGAAATGGGTGGGCATGGCCCTGTACACCAACGGCTTTGCTGAAAACCTGGCTGATCTAGCCAATAAAATTGGCTATTTTCAGGAGCTGGGTGTGAACATGGTTCACATCATGCCCATTTTGAAGTGTCCAATCGGCAAGAGCGATGGCGGTTATGCCATCAGTAATTTCCGGGAAATTGATGGCAGGGTGGGTGATCTCAACGATTTTCAGAAAATATCGGAGCAATTCCGGAAAAACGACATCCTGTTGGTGCTCGATATCGTGCTCAACCATACCTCCGATGAGCATGAATGGGCGCTCAAGGCCAAGGCCGGCGACCCTCACTATCAGAACTACTATCTCACCTTTGAAGACCGTTCGGTCCCCGACGTCTTCGAGCAGGGAATGCCAGAGGTTTTCCCTGAAACGGATCCGGGTAATTTTACCTGGAACGAGGAGATGGGACGTTGGGTAATGACCGTTTTTCACGACTACCAGTGGGATCTGGACTATCGCAATCCGGACGTCTTCATCGAGATCCTCGCGATCGTGCTGTTCTGGGCCAATCAAGGCGTGGATGTTCTGCGCCTTGACGCCGTTGCATTCCTCTGGAAAAAGATGGGATCAACTTGTCAGAATGAGAGAAAGGCACATCTGATCCTGCAGCTCCTGAAGGACTGTTGCCAGGTCACGGCTCCTGGCGTTCTCTTCATTGCTGAGGCCATTGTCGCTCCTGGTGAACTGGCAAAATATTTTGGAGAAGATGCAATTGTTGCCAAAGAATGTGAGATTGCCTACAATGCCACACTGATGGCTCTCCTCTGGGATGGCATCGCAACCAAGAACACGAAGTTGTTGCGTGAGGGCATCAAGAGCCTTCCATCCAAGCTGGATCGCGCCACCTGGCTGACCTATGTGCGCTGTCATGACGATATTGGTTTTGGCTTTGATGATCGAGATATTGCGGCTGTGGGTTATGAACCTCATTCCCATCGAATGTTCCTGATCGATTATTTCAGTGGAAAGTATGATGATACATCCAGGGGGCTGGTGTTCATGCGCAATGAGTTCACCGGAGATGCGCGCATCTGCGGGTCCCTGGCGTCCCTGGCCGGGCTTGAGTCTGCTCTGGAGAGTGGAGATCAGGGCAGGATCGACCGTGCGATTGCCAAGATTCTTCTTCTCAATGGCGTGATCATGTCGTTCGGCGGGATTCCTCTTCTTTACAATGGGGACGCTCTGGGCCTTCTCAACGACTACAGCTACAGCAGTGATCCGAGCAAGGCGAACGATAGTCGCTGGGTGCATCGCTCCAAGATTGACTGGGAGAAGGCTGCACTTCGGCATCAGCGCGGCTCAGTGGAATGCAGGATTTTCACGGCCATGAAGCGGATGATCTCCATTCGAAAGGAGATCTCGGCTTTTGCAGATTTCAACAACCGTGAGCTGCTGCACTCGGACAACGAGCATCTCCTCTGCTATCTGCGCTTCAACCCGCTGAGGACCTCAGACAAGGTCTTCGTGGTGGCGAACTTCGATGATCATCCCCAGCGCCTGGAGCTGGAGAGCTACAGCCGTTATGGCATCAACCCCCGCGGAACCTATGTGGATCTCTACACCGGTGTGCGGCCCTCCCAGTACGAGGGGTGCATTGCCTTGCAGGGTGGACAGTTCTATTGGCTGAGCGAGAACTGATCGGCCCCTGAGCCAGGCTCGGCTTGGCTCATGTTTCACCCTCCAGCACCACAGGATCACCCACCTGCACCTCACCAGGTGTGACCACGCTCAGGCGGATGCCGGCCACCACCTTGTTGTGACGTGCCGTGGCCCGCAGGATCTCCAGGTCTTCTGGAAGATCACCCTGGCTGAGGGTGGTGACCACGCAGCGCGGACAGCCGTCATCGACCCGCAGACGCAGCTCCCGGCCGAGGCGAAGGGTGCAGCCGATCCAGGCTTCCTCGAGGAAGCCGCTGTCGCCGCTCTCCGGCTGGATCAGCAGGTTCGGGCGGAACCGCTCCACAGCGAAATCGAGCTGGGGCTCCAGCGTCCGAAGCCGTTCCAGAGTGGCGGTGCTGATGGCGTGCAGGGGGCAGGAATCGAAGAAGGTGCCGCTGGGCAGCACAAGTTCGTTCACCACATCCTGAAAGGCCCTCTGAGGCACCGGAGGCCAGTACTGATCCAGGCTGGCGCCCTCCGGCGGCTGATCCAGCAGGCTGACCTGGCGCCCCAGCCAGTCGGAAAGCCTCGCGCTGACCTCGGGATCGCTGCTCAGCAAAGTGTCTGCGGGGGTCGTGATCGCCACCGCCGGTGGAGCCTGCCCGGCGAGCGGCGGTTCCACGTAGCGGGCGCTGCAGCTCAGCAGGTCCTTCCAGAGACGCGGATTCTTGGCGCTGGCCACCCGGCCGCTGCCGTGGTCCCAGAGGGCATAGGCCCGGTCGCCGCAGAGGCCTGACCTGCCGACGCTGACGGTGGTCAGCCGCTCCCCCAGCATCGACTTCACCGGGTAGCGCCAGATGGCGTCCACCTGCCCCACCAGCTCTCCCACCGGCGGCTCGTTCAGCTGCGGCTCTGCCCGTCGCTCCGCCATCTCAGCGCCCGCCTTCAGTTGAGGCCCATTCCAGCTGTCGCATCGCCCACACGAGGTTCAGCCCACACCTTTCGGCGCCGTGGCCGGACGCAGCGGGTCCTCACCCAGGCGTGGCAGCAGCTGCACCAGGTTGCAGGGCTGGGTGCTGCTCTCGAGCTGGGCACCGATCAGGCGGTCCCAGGCGGTGCTCACCGCATCGAGGGAGCCGGGCAGCACGAAGAGGATCGTGGCGTTGGCCACCCCCGCCAGGCACCGGCTCTGCAGTGTGCTCGTGCCGATCGCCTCGAACGAGAGCACCCGGAACAGTTCCCCGAAGCCATCGATCGTCTTGTCGAGCAGGGGCGCCACCGCTTCCGGTGTGCCGTCCCGGCCTGTGAGACCGGTGCCGCCGCTGCTGATCACCACCTGCACGCGGGGATCGGCGATCCAGCCGCTGACAACGGCGCGGATGGCGTAGCGGTTGTCGGGAACGAGCTTCCGCTCGGCGAGCTGATGGCCCGCGGCTTCCAGCCTCTGCAGCAGGGCATCACCGGAGGGATCACCGCTGCCCGGATCGGCGCTGCGTCGATCCGAGACCGTGAGCAGGGCGATGGCGAGGGACACCGAGGGCATCGGACGGCGGACCTCTCTTCTCTAGAGGGTGATCGGCTCCATGGGGCCGCTGCGCCAGCGCCCCGACACCTGTTCCGCCAGCAGTGGCGTGAGCGTGAGCCGCAGCGGGGACCCGGCCGCGACATCGACCCGAAGCGCGGAGAAGCGCCGCCGGAGCTTGCTGCCATGGCCCGATCGCCCCACGAACAGCTCGGAGTGGGCCACGACCCGCTCCTCGCCCGGTGGGCCTTCCAGCAGCGTGTTCCCCTGGGCCCGCTGGCGGCGCAGGCTGTAGCCGCCTCCGCCGCAGATCAGCCAGGGAATGTGGCTGTCGCCATGGCCGGTGGAGCCGCTGCGAAGGAGTTCCAGGCAGTGGGCATGGCCGGTGAGCACCAGATTCAGCAGAGGCCGCCGGGCCGTGGATGGGCCGACCCGGGCGGCCACCTGATCCAGCACCGCGCGCAGATGCCGGCGCACCGCCAGGGTCTGCGGTTCCTGCCACTTGCTGGCTTCGGTGGCGTAGGGGGGATGGTGCAGAACGAGAATCCGGCCCCGAACCCGCGGGTTCTGCCACGACGCCACCAGGGACTCCCGCAGCCAGGCCAGTTGCGTGCCGTCTTCGCCGGAGTCCTCCTGGGCCCGGGGTGGAGGCCGATCGAAGGTGTTCGAGTCGAGGGCGAACACATCGACCCCCGCCCAGCGGAACGTGTAGTAGCGGTTGGGCAGGCGCGTGAACTGGCCTGGGCGGTAGTCCAGGCAGCGATGGCCGTCGTGAGTGGCGGTGTAATGCCGGTCCAGGTGGTCCCCGAGCCGCTCCTCCGGAAGCGCGGCCAGCCCGTCGAGGAAGGCGCGGGCATAGGCCTCGCCCACGCGCGATCCATGGCGCCCAACATCGAAGTCGATCCTCGGCAGGAGCCGGCGCACAGGGCTTGAGATCCCGGCCAGGAGGAGCAGCGGCACCGACAGGTCGTAGTAATCGTGGTTGCCTGGCACCGGCAGGAACGGCAGGCGAAAGGTGAGCCGGTCGAAGCGAAGGCTGCGCCAGTCGTCCCCGCCCACCAGCCATTCTCTGTAAGGCTGGATGAAGTTGCGCGGATACTGCTCGCTGGAGCCCACCAGGTACACCACATCGCCGGTGTGAAGCACAAACCCCACACCATCACGCTGGGCCTGGAGCAGCTCGGCCACCTGCCGCTGCGGGCTGCCGGGTCCGTAGCGCCCGGAGCCGCTGTCGCCCAGGGCCAGGAAGCTGAAGGCCTCGTCACCGTCGGGTGCCGAAGCGATGGCCAGTCGCGTCTGGTCGATGCCGCGACGCCTCAGGGCGGGGTGGCCCCTCCGCACCCTGGCATCCATGCGCTCGATCTTGGCGGCAATGCTCGCCTCGGACGCCAGGGTCATCGCGGGTCTCAGCTCACGGGCAGGGGGGCGAACACGGTGAGGGCCCCGCTCAGGCAGGTGATGCTGATCGGATTGTCCTCGAGCAGTTCGCCGTCGATCACCAGTTTCTGGGGGGGATCGGTGCTGATCGTGATCGACCGTGCGCGCAGACAGAGCAGATCGGGCCGGTTGGTGGGGGAGCGCACCACCGCCGACGCCACCAGCGAGGCGAAGGTGTTCAGGCCCTGCAGCCGGTTCGTGGGGGAGGCGATGGTGATCTCGAGCAGGCCGTCGTCGGGGATCACCCGGCCGAAGCCCTGGGCCAGCACCGAGGTGGCCGGCGCCACGTTCGCCACGGTGATGGCGCCCGTCTGGAGCTCCGTCACCTGGCCATCGATCTCGAGCCTGGCCTGGAAGGGTTCCTGGCTGGCCAGCTGCTGCGCGCCGGCAAGCACATAGGCCAGGGGACCGAGCATGGTCTTGAGGTCCCGGGTGGCCCGGTCCACCATCCCCGCTTCGAAGCCGACCCCCGCCAGCAGCACCATCGGAGTGCCGTTGCAGCGAGCTGCGTCCACCACCCGGGTCTGCCCGGCCAGGATCGTCAGGCAGGCGGCCTCCAGGTCGGTGGGGATGTTCAGGGCCGTGGCGAAGGCGTTGGCGGTGCCACGGGGGATCACCCCCAGGGGAATGCCGGCCTCCATCACCGCACCCGCCACGGCCGAGACGGTGCCATCCCCGCCGGAGGCCAGGATCATGACCTCGCCGATCTCGGTGGCAGGCCGGGCCTGAAGGATGTCCACCAGTTCCCGGGTCTGATCGGCGGGGTCGCGGTCCGGCCTGGTCAGCACCACCTGCAGCAGGATCTGAGGCTCGAGGATGGTGCGGATCAGGGCCAGATCCTGGTTGGGATCCCCCTGACCGGCCACCGGGTTGAAGATCAGATAGGCCAGGCGGCTGCGGGCCAGCCCGCGCAGGGCCAGCTCCGCGGTGGCCGCGTTCAGGGCCAGGGCCGTGTCGGTGAGGCTGCAGGCCCGCAGCAGCAGGTTCAGATCCGGCGCGCGGCCCGGGGGCGCCGCTGGGTCGACGAAGAACAGCACGGCGCTCACCTCGCCGGAGAGAACCCGCTCCGCGAGCTGGATGTCGCCGCCGGCCGCCAGCGGCGCGAGGGGGCTGACCACCAGGGAGGCGGTACGACCATCCCGTGCCAGCACATCGGCCAGCTCCGCCGGCGCCAGCAGGGGGAACCCCGCCAGGGAGACCTGGTGCCTGGCCAGCCAGCTGATCAGGGTGTTGAGCTGGTCCTCGCCGGCCAGCAGGGCCAGGGCGTTGGGCATGGCCGGATCACTCCTCCAGGGCCACAAGGTCGCGCAGCTGACCGGGGTCGAGGCCGCCCAGCCACTCCTCGCCGCTGCCGACGATGTCCTCGGCCAGGCGGGCCTTTTCGCGGATCATCCGGTCGATCTTCTCCTCCACCGAGCCGCTGGTGATGAACTTGTGCACCATCACGCGGTTGGTCTGGCCGATGCGGTACGCGCGGTCGGTGGCCTGGTTCTCCACCGCCGGGTTCCACCAGCGGTCGATGTGGAACACATGGCTGGCCCGGGTGAGGTTGAGCCCCACGCCGCCTGCCTTGAGCGAGAGCAGGAACAGCTGTGGTCCCCGGGGGTCGTCCTGGAAGCGATCCACCATCGCCTGACGCTCCCCCTTGCTGGTACTGCCATAGAGAAAGGGCACCTCCTGGTGGAAGCGCTGCTGCAGGTGGGTCTGGAGCAGGTGGCCCCATTCGGCGAACTGGGTGAACAGGAGGGCCCGGTCGCCGGCCGCGATCACTTCCTCGACGATTTCCTCGAGCCGCTGCAACTTGGCCGAGCGGGCGCTGAAGCCGTCCCCCACCTCCCCTTCCTTGAGCATCAGGGCCGGGTGGTTGCAGACCTGCTTGAGCTTGGTGAGCAGCCCCAGCACCTGGCCGTGCTTCTGGCCCACGGGTGCCCGCGCGATTGCATCGAGGGTCTCATCCACGGTGCGGCGGTAGAGCTTGACCTGCTCGGGTGAGAGTCCAACCCACTCCTTCAGTTCCACCTTCTCGGGCAGGTCGGAGATGATCGAGCGGTCGGTCTTGAGGCGCCGCAGGATGAACGGGCCGACCCGCGCCTTGAGGTCGCGCACCGAGGCCATGTCGCCGTAGCGCTCGATCGGCAGGCGGTAGCGCTGGCGGAAGAACTCCTCTTCCCCGAGCACCTTCGGGTTGAGAAAATCCATCAGGGCCCAGAGTTCGCTCACCCGGTTCTCCACCGGCGTTCCGGTGAGGGCGATGCGGAAGCGGCTCTGCTTGAGGGGCCGGGCCAGCTCGCGGGCCGCCTGCGACTGCCGGGCCGAGGAATTCTTGATGGCCTGGGCCTCATCAATCACCACCCCCTGCCAGTCGAGGCTGCGCAGCACTTCGCTGTCGCGCTGCAGCAGTCCGTAGCTGGTGAGCACCAGATCCACCCCGTCCAGCTTGTTCTTCAGGGCGGCGGGTGTGGAGGGCCGCCGGGGGCCGTAGTGCTCCACCACGCTCAGCTCCGGGGTGAAGGCCTTCGCCTCGCGCAGCCAGTTGGTGAGCACCGAGGTGGGGGCCACCAGCAGCACGGGCCGCTTCAGTTCCTGCTCCGCCTTGAGGTGCTGCAGGAAGGCCAGCAGCTGGATCGTCTTGCCCAGACCCATGTCGTCGGCCAGGCAGGCCCCCTGATCGAAGCGGTGCAGGAAGGCCAGCCAGCCCAGGCCACGCTCCTGGTAAGGCCGCAGCTGACCGGCGAAGCCCTCGGGGGCCGGCAGGGGATCGGGGGCCTTCTGCTGGTGGTACTGCTCCAGCACCGCCTTCAGCCTCGGGCCCGCCGTGAAGCGGTGCACCGGCAGCCGCTGCAGGGTCTCCCCCTCGTTGCCGGTCAGGCGCAGGGCGTCATCGAGGCTGAGGACCGGATCGAGGCCGCAGAACTTCTCGGCGTTGCGCAGATCACCCGGACGCAGCTCGATCCAGGCCCCCTTGTGCTGCACCAGCGGGCTGCGCTTGCCAGCCAGCCGCTCCAGGTCACGCAGGGTGAGCGTGACGCCGCCGATCATCAGCTCCCAGCTCCACTGCAGACTTTCACCGAGGCTGAAGCCCCGGGAGCGCTCGGGCAGGTCGGCCTCGATCGCCAGGCCGAGCCGGCTGGCCAGGCCGCCGCTGAGGCTGGGGGGCAGGACCACGCCGACGCCCACATCGCGCAGTTTCAGCGCGGCGGTGCGCACCAGCACGAAGGCTTCGGCCGGGGTGAGGGCCATCCGCTCCGGTGTGGCGGTGTCGAGCCCCCGCTCGATCGGCTCGAACACCTGCAGGGCCCTCCCGAGGCCCTCCAGCAGCAGTTCACCGGGCTGCTGGAGTTCGGTCTCACCCAGCTGCAGGCACCCAGCCCCGGCGGCCCAGACCCCGGCTGCGGGCAGAAGCAGGCTCGGATCGGCCTCGGCCTGGAGGCTGAAGCGCAGGGGCCAGAGATCCTCACCCTCGTCGGGGGTGTCGAGCTCAAGACAGGCCCGGGCCGGCTCGACCCGGCCAGCCACCGCTTCGCGCCAGTGGTGAGTGGCCACCTGCAGCCGTTCGCAGTCGTCGTCCCCGAGATCGAGGCGGCCGTCACCGGGGCCGAGGGCCCTCTGCCAGGCCGCCAGCAGCGGATCCAGCCCGTCCTGGCTGGGGGTGAAGCCCGCACGCATGCGCGCATCCACCAGATGCGTGAGGATCGAGGCCAGCCGCCGCCGCCCGGACCCCGGACGCCAGCACGCCATCGCCACACCGGCCTCCCCCTGTCCGGGCTCCAGGGCCGCCACCGCCACCTGGGGCAGACGCGAGGCCAGATCCTCCAGGCGGCGCCGGTCGTCCTCACGGTTGATCAAGGGCAGCCAGCGGGCGCGGCCTCCCTCCACCTGGGGCAGCAGCCGGCCCCGGGCCAGCAGGCTCAGCGACCAGCGCTGCAGGTGGCTCCACCAGCGCAGGTCATCGGCCAGATCGGGATGGTCTCCCGAGAGGGGAAGTCGTCCCAGCCAGACGGTGGCAGCGCCGGGCTCGAGCCACCAGCCCTCCACCCGCCAGGGCCACCACTCCACCGATTTCGGGATCGGTTCGCCCGCCTGCAGGGGCAGGCCGCTCCAGCTGCTGGTGTCGGTTTTCCTTTTCCCCCTGGCCCCCTGGCGGCGGCTGGGCAGGCAGAGGGTGGCACCCGCCGGGCGGAAATCCTCCGTCCACAGGTCCGTCTCTTCAAGCCAGGCGCCCAGGTCGTCCTGGTCGAGGCTGAGGGGGTGCCCGGGCGGCTCGCTGGCCGGTGTCCGGGGTTCCGCCACACGCCAGGTGTCGGCCCAGAGCAGAAGCCCCGGCCGGTAGCCGCCCCCCAGGGCGGGCACGGCGGACGTCTCGGCCGACAGCCAGGTGGCGTGCAGCAGGGTCATGGCCTCTGAGCCCGCTCAGACCAGGTGTGGCGTCGCATCGTGAACACCGGCAGCAACCACGGACATCGACCACGGACATCGCCTCGGCTCGCATGAGCTGAGCGACTCCCAGGGCACTCTGCCGGATGGTGCGCCCTCAGGCTGCAGCTAGGGCCTCAGAGGCGGCAGCCAGCGCTGCAGAGCCTGAAGCACGAGGGCACTGCCCGCCAGGGGCAGCCAGAGGGGCAGCCAGACCAGCAGCAGCTCCAGAGCCAGCCCCGGCAGCAGGCGCAGCCCCCCCTCGCCCAGAAGCTCCCCGACGGACGGCAGCTCGGGACTGGTGCCAAGGCTGCGGATGCCGCAGACCGCCCCCACCAGCCCCGCCTGCAAATGGCTGTCGTCTGGATCGACCCGCTGCAGGTGGAAGGCCAGCAGGCCGTAGAAGAAGCCACAACCCCCCGCCCGCAGGGCCGGTCTCAGTCCCAGCACCAGGGCCAGGGCCAGGGCGGTGGCGCCCGCCAGCAAAGCCCAGGCGATCGACTGCAGCCGCAGCTGGGCGCGATGGTCGGTTGGGGCCGTCAGGGCGGGCACGGGGACAGCGCGAATCGGTAAGGGCCTGTGCTGGGCGATCATGCCCTCTTCAGGGTTGATCTGCCTCGTCCGGCCATGGCTGCCACCACCTCCAGCCGCTCCGGGCGGCGCTCCCGCCCCCACAGCGGTGCCGAGATCCGCGAGGCCTTTCTGGCCTTCTACGAGGCCAGGGGGCACCGGCGCATGGCCAGCGCCTCACTGGTGCCCGACGACCCCACGGTGTTGCTCACCATCGCCGGGATGCTGCCGTTCAAGCCGGTGTTCCTGGGGCAGACGCAACCCCCGGCGCCGCGAGCCACCAGCAGCCAGAAGTGCATCCGCACCAATGACATCGAGAACGTGGGCCGCACGGCCAGGCATCACACGTTCTTCGAGATGCTGGGCAACTTTTCCTTCGGCGACTACTTCAAGACCGAAGCGATGACCTGGGCCTGGGAGCTGGCGACCACGGTGTACGGCCTGGAACCGGGGCATCTGGTGGTGAGCGTCTTTCGCGACGACGACGAAGCCGAGGCGATCTGGCGTGATGTGGTGGGGGTCGATCCCCGGCGGATCGTGCGCCTGGGGGAGGCCGACAACTTCTGGGTGTCGGGCCCGACAGGACCCTGCGGCCCCTGTTCCGAGATCTACTACGACTTCAAGCCCGAGCTTGGCGTCGACCATCTCGATCTGGAGGATGACAACCGGTTCATCGAGTTCTACAACCTGGTTTTCATGCAGTTCAACCGCGACGCTGAGGGCAACCTCACGCCGCTGGAGAACAGGAACATCGATACCGGCCTGGGCCTGGAACGCATGGCCCAGATCCTGCAGGGGGTGCCGAACAACTATGAAACCGACCTCATCTATCCCCTGATCGAAACCGCCGCCACCCTGGCGGGAGTGAACTACAGCCAGCTCGACGCCCGCGGACAGACCTCCCTGAAGGTGATCGGGGACCACAGCCGCGCCATCACTCAGCTGATCGCCGACGGGGTGACCGCCTCCAATCTGGGTCGGGGATACATCCTGCGCCGTCTGCTGAGGCGGGTGGTGCGCCATGGACGCCTGCTGGGCATCACCACCCCCTTCCTCACGGCGATGGGGGAGGCGGCCATTGCCCTGATGGTGGATGCCTATCCCCAGCTGGTGGAGCGTCGCGACGCGATCATGGCCGAGCTGGCCCGGGAGGAGGCCAGGTTCCTGGAAACCCTCGAGCGCGGTGAAAAGCTGCTGGCGGAGGTGCTCTCCGCAGGGCCGAGCCAGATCAGCGGTGAGCAGGCCTTCGAGCTCTACGACACCTACGGCTTCCCCCTGGAGCTCACCGAGGAGATCGCCGAGGAGCACGGGCTGGCTGTCGATCTGGCGGGATTCGAGGCCGCGATGGAGGCCCAGCGCCAGCGGGCCAAGGGCGCGGCGGTTCGCCTCGATCTCACCCTGCAGGGGGCGATCGAGGCCATGGCTGAGCAGTTGCCGGCCACCGAGTTCCGCGGTTACGAGGCCCTGGAGCATCCCAGCCAGGTGATGGCCCTGGTGGTGAATGGGCAGCCGTCCCGGATCGCCCGGGCGGGGGATGAGGTGCAGATCGTGCTGGATTCCACTCCGTTCTATGGCGAATCGGGCGGCCAGATCGGCGATCGCGGTGTGCTGGCGGGTGGGTCCTCCGGGGCGGGCCCCGAGGTCGGTGTGATCGTGCGCATCGAGGCGGTCAGTCACCAGCGGAAGCTGATCGTCCACCACGGCCGGATCGAGCGGGGCGAGCTGACCCTGGGTGACACCGTGACCGCCCTGGTGGACCGCTCCTGCCGCCGCCGGGTCCAGGCCCACCACACCGCCACCCATCTGCTGCAGGCGGCCCTGAAGCAACTGGTGGATCCCTCGATCGCCCAGGCCGGTTCCCTTGTGGATTTCGAGAGGCTGCGTTTCGACTTCCACTGCCCCCACCCCATCAGCCCGGAGGATCTGGAGCGGATCGAGGAGCGGATCAACGGCTGGATCGCCGACGCCCATGCCCTGGAGGTGCGCGAGATGGAGCTGGAGCGAGCCCGCTCGGCAGGGGCGGTGGCCATGTTCGGTGAAAAGTATGCCGACACCGTTCGGGTCGTCGATGTGCCAGGGGTGTCGATGGAGCTCTGTGGTGGGACCCACGTGGCCAACACCGCGGAGATCGGCCTGTTCCACATCGTCAGCGAGAGCGGTGTGGCCGCCGGCATCCGTCGCATCGAGGCCGTGGCCGGTCCTGCGGTGCTCGACTACCTCAAGGAACGGGACACGGTGGTGCGGGCCCTGGGGGATCGCTTCAAGGTGCAGCCCGGTGAGATCCTCGAGCGCGTCAGCAGTCTCCAGGACGAGCTGAGGGCCGCGTCCAGGGCGCTGGCCGCGGCCCGCTCCGAACTGGCCCTGGCCAGGGCCGAGGCCCTGGCCGCCGATGCCCTCGAGGTGGGGACCTCCCGGGTGCTGGTGGCACGGCTGGATGGGGTGGAGGGCTCCGCCCTGCAGACGGCTGCCCAGCAACTCCAGGAGAGACTGGGACCAGGCGGGGCGGTGGTGCTGGGCGGCCTGCCCGCCCCAGAGGATCCAGCGAAGCTGGTGCTGGTGGCGGCCTTCGGCGCCGAGGTGATCGCTGCCGGGCCGAAGGCCGGCAGCTTCATCGCCGCCGTGGCGAAGCGCTGCGG
>NZ_JAYGIA010000099.1:0-17593 GCF_034931165.1 Synechococcus sp. BA-124 BA4
GCCCTGGCCCTGCAGCAACCGGGGGATCTGCCCCTGCGGCGGCGATCGGTCCAGGCGACCGGAGGCGGCGACCGGCGCGAGCCTGAACCCTGGGATGACAGGCCCGAGCGGGGTGACGGGCCTGCTCAGCAGCAACCGACCTCGTGGTACGCCGGACCCGAGCGCTCCCCCCAGGACCCACCTCCCACCCTCTCGGTGCCCTTCCGGATCCTGCGCACGGGCCGTGGTGGAGCACCGGCCTCAGCCCCCGCAGGGGCCACCGCAACGGCCACCCCAGCCCAGGGCGACGCCAAGGGCTGGGAGACACCCCCCAGCGACGACTGGTGATGCGGAGTCCCTGGCAGCCCAGCGGCCGGGGATGCCTAAAGTCGGGAGCAGTGTTTCGAGCTGAGGCTCCAGCCTGTGAGCGACTCCGCCAGCCCCGCGCCGAATCCCGCCAAGGTCAAGCCACCGGCTCCGGAGGACAAGCCCTTCGCCGAATTCATCCCTCAGCTGTTTCTGCCGGCTCTGCTCAAAGCCATCGAGGCCTTCGGGGGGGCCGCCCCGCAGCTGAGCTTCGAGCAGGGGCCGATGCCGGTGGTGGCCAGCCCCTGCTGGCAGGTGATCGGAACCTTCCCCGGGGGCCGACGCTTCTGGCTCTGTTTCACCGAGCCGACCATCAGCTCCGCCAAGACCATCACCCTGGCGGAGGGGGGCAGTGAACCCAGCCTGCTGGAGTCGTTTCTGATCGACGAGAAAAAAACGACCCTGGCCCTGCTGATCTCGAGGGTGGTCTCCAGGCTCAACAGCCAGAAGTGGCTGGGCCCCAACTGAGCGGCCAGCCCCGGCTGAGCGGCGGTTCCAACCGCAACGACCTGTCCGCGGACGCTTCACATCCAGGCCGGGTAGGCGGAAAGCCCACCTACGATGGTCGGAACACTCCACTGTTCTGCCCGCATGGTGCCCCCCGTCGCTGCGCCCACCGCTACCCGTGGCACCAACGCCGCTGAAGCCAAGGCCTTCAAGGAGCCGGTGAAGGACACGATCCTCACACCGCGTTTCTACACCACGGATTTCGAGGCGATGGCCGCCATGGATCTGCGGCCCAACGAGCAGGAGCTCGAAGCGATCTGCGAGGAGTTCCGCAAGGACTACAACCGCCACCACTTCGTGCGCAACGAGGAATTCGAGGGTGCTGCGGACAAGCTTGATCCCGAAACCCGCAAGGTGTTCGTGGAGTTTCTGGAGCAGAGCTGCACCTCGGAGTTTTCGGGCTTCCTTCTGTACAAGGAACTGAGCCGCCGCATCAAGGAGAAGAATCCGCTGCTGGCCGAGTGCTTTGCCCACATGGCCCGGGATGAGGCCCGCCATGCCGGCTTCCTGAACAAGGCCATGGGTGATTTCGGCCTGCAACTGGATCTGGGCTTCCTCACCGCCAACAAGGCCTACACCTTCTTCAAGCCGAAGTTCATCTTTTACGCCACCTATCTTTCCGAGAAGATCGGCTACTGGCGTTACATCGCCATCTACCATCACCTGGAGAAGCATCCAGAGAGCAAGATCTTCCCGATCTTCAACTTCTTCGAGAACTGGTGCCAGGACGAGAACCGCCACGGGGACTTCTTCGATGCCCTCATGAAGGCCCAGCCCGACACCGTCCGGGGTCTGCAGGCCCGGCTGTGGTGCCGCTTCTTCCTGCTGGCGGTGTTCGCCACCATGTACGTGCGCGACGTGGCCCGCAAGGAGTTCTACGAGGCACTCGGCCTGGATGCCCGTGAGTACGACAAGATGGTGATCGCCAAGACCAACGAAACCTCGGCCCGCGTGTTCCCGGTGGTGCTCAATGTGGATCATCCCAAGTTCTACACGCGTCTGGAGCGCATCGTCACCAACAATGCCGCCCTCAGTGACGCCGAGGCCAGCGGCGGCCCTGCCCCGATCAAGGCTCTGCGCAAGCTTCCCTACTGGATGGCCAATGGTCTGGAGATGGCCAAGCTGTTCCTGATGGCACCGATCCGCAGCGAGGAGTTCCAGCCGGCCGTGCGTTGAGGATCGGTCTGGCTAGCCTGACGGTCCTCTCTGAATCGTCTTGCTCGCCACTCCCACCCCTTCACTCACGGGCGACAGCCTCGACCAACGCTGGCGTGAGCGGCTCGAAGCCGTGCTGGCTGCAGGCACCGCAGCCGGCGCCAGCCTGGTGGAGGTGTTCCTGGAGAGCACCGACCACATCGGTCTGCTGGCAGAGCAGGAGCGGATCACCAACGTCAGTCCGGCCTTCGGCCGTGGGGCTGGCCTGCGGGTCTTCCTGGGCGAGCGGGATGGCTTCGTGTCCACCAACGATCTGAGCGAGGCCGGCCTGCTGCAGGCCCTGGATCAGGCTCTGGGAATGCTGGGCCTCACGCGCAGCACCCTCGGCGCCCACGGCTTCGCCGGCCTGGCTTTCCTGCATGACCACGGGGCCAGCAAGGAGAGCTGGTTGCAGCGCTGCCCCGGCCTGGATGAGTCCACCGCCCGGCTGCTGGAGGCCACGGCCCTGCTCAATCGCCACGGGGATCACCTCCAGGCACGTCGCGGCAGCTATGCCCGCGACTGGCAGGAGGTGCTGGTGGCCGCCAGTGACGGCACCTTCGCCCGCGACATCCGGCTGCACCAGTCGGTGGGCATCAACGCCCTGGCCTCCGACGGCGACCACCGCGCCAGCCTGGGACGCCGCTACGGCAGCTCCGGCCGACCGGATGATCTGCGCCAGTGGGATGCGGAGGCCTCGGCGATCGATCTCTGCGGCAGCGCCCGCGCGATGCTCTACGCCGACTACGTGGAGGCAGGCAACTATCCCGTGGTGCTGGCCAATCGCTTCGGCGGGGTGATTTTCCATGAAGCCTGCGGGCACCTGCTGGAAACCACCCAGGTGGAGCGCGGCACCACTCCCTTCGCCGAGAAGGTGGGTGAAAGGATCGCCCATGAGGCCGTCACGGCCGTGGATGAAGGCCTCAGCGATGGCGCCTTCGGCAGTCTGTCGATGGACGACGAGGGGATGGAACCCCAGCGCACGGTGCTGATCGAGAACGGTGTGCTGCAGCGCTTCATCTCCGACCGCGCCGGGGAACTGCGCACCGGCCACGCCCGCACGGGAAGCGGCCGCCGCCAGAGCCATGCCTTCGCCGCGGCCAGCCGCATGCGCAACACCTTCATCGCCGCAGGTCCCCACACCCCCGAGCAGCTGATCGGCTCGGTGGACCGGGGCCTGTACTGCAAGTCGATGGGGGGCGGCAGTGTGGGACCCACCGGCCAGTTCAACTTCGCCGTGGAAGAGGGTTACCTGATCGAGGACGGCCAGCTCACCAAACCCGTGAAAGGGGCCACGCTGATCGGCGAGGCCAGGGAGGTGATGCCGCGCATCTCGATGTGCGCGAATGATCTGGAGCTGGCCGCCGGCTTCTGCGGCTCGGTGAGCGGCAGCATCTTCGTGACCGTGGGCCAGCCCCACATCAAGGTCGACACCATCACCGTGGGGGGCCGCTGATCATGGCCAGCTCCACAAGCCTCCACGCCAGCGATCTGGCCGAGCAGCTGCAGACCCTGGCCACGGAGCTGGGGGTGGCCCGCTGGGACCTGGGCGCCGCCTGCAGCACCGACACCTCGGTGCAGGTGGACCGCGGGGACGCCAAGCAGCTCAAGGGCGCCCAGCGCAGCTCGATCACGGTGCGGGCCTGGAACGCCGATGGGCTGGTGGGCATCACCAGCACCTCCGACCTCTCGCCTGCGGGCCTGGCCCGCGCCCTGGCCGGTGCCCGGGATGCCAGTGCCTACGGCAACCCCGATGACACCCCCGGCTTCTCCCCCCTGGCCACCGCGCCCCTGGCCCAGCTGGAGCAGCCCCTGAGTGAACCCCGGGCCATCCTCGAGCTGCTGGAGACCCTCAAGCAGGCCGAAGCGGAGCTGCTGAGCCGCCATCCGGCGATCAGCACCGTTCCCTACAACGGATTGGCCCAGCGCAGCAGCCAGCGGATCTACCTCAACAGTGAGGGGGCCTGCCGCGAGCAGCAGCTGAGCACCGCCAGCCTCTACCTCTACGCCCGCGCCGAGGAAACCGGCCGCAAGCCCCGCAGCAGCGGGGCCGTGCGCCTGGCCTATGGCGCCGGGGAGCTGGATGTGGCCGGCTGCATCGAGGAGGCGGCCGAGCGCACGATCCAGCATCTCGACTACGCCCCGATCGCCACCGGCCGCTACACCTGCGTGTTCAGCCCGGAGGCCTTCCTTGATCTGATCGGCGCCTTCAGCAGCCTGTTCAATGCCCGGGCCGTGCTCGATGGCGTGAGCCTCAGCCAGCGCGAGTCGCTTGGCAGCCAGCTGGCGGTGCCGTTCCTCTCGATCCACGACAACGGGCTGCACCCGGGCAACATCGGTGCCGCCAGCTTCGACGGCGAAGGCACACCCGTGGCGCGCCTGCCGCTCGTGGAGGGCGGAGTGCTGCGCCACTTCCTGCACTCGGAAGCCACGGCCCGCGCCTTCGGCGTGGCCCCCACCGGCCACGCCGGACTGGGCGCCAAGGTGTCGGTGGGGCCCCACTGGTTCGAGATCGGTCCGGCCGGCAGCTCCGATGAGCAGACCGGGGCCCGGGGCCTCGATCGTTTCAGTCAGGATGGGATCGTCTGGATCGATTCGCTCTCCGCGCTCCATGCGGGCGTGAAGGCGAGCCAGGGCTCGTTCTCCCTGCCCTTCGACGGCTGGTTGATCCAGGGCGGTGAAGCCCGCTCGATCGAAGCCGCCACCGTCGCCGGCGACATCCGCCAGGTGCTGAAGCGCCTGGTGGGCTTCGAGGGTGAGGCCAAGGTCACCCCCGATGGCGTCTGCCCGCTGGTGTGGGTCGAGGGGCTCTCGATCACCGGTGACGCCTGAAGCGGACACCCAGCGGAGCCGGCGATGAAGATCCTGTTCTGGGGCACCCCGGCCTACGCGGTGCCCAGTCTCGAGGCGCTGGTGGCGGCGGGCCATGAACTGGTGGGGGTGGTGAGCCAGCCCGACCGCCGCCGGGGGCGCGGCGCGGCCCTGATGCCCTCGGCGGTGAAGGCCCGGGCCCTGGAGCTGGGGGTGCCGGTGTTCACGCCGGAACGGATCCGGCGGGAACCGGAGCTGCAGGCGGAGCTGGCGGCACTGGGCGCGGACGTCTCGGTGGTGGTGGCCTTCGGGCAGCTGCTGCCGAAGGAGGTGCTGGCCCAGCCGCCCCTGGGCTGCTGGAACGGCCATGGCTCACTGCTGCCCCGCTGGCGCGGTGCTGCCCCGATCCAGTGGTGCCTGATCGAAGGCGACGCCGAGACCGGCGTGGGGATCATGGCGATGGAGGAGGGCCTCGACACGGGGCCGGTGCTGCTGGAGCGGCGCCTCGCGATCGGGTTGCTGGAGACCGCGGCCCAGCTGGGCGAACGCCTGAGCCGGCTCACCGCCGAGCTGCTGGTGGAGGCGATGCCTATGATCGCTGCGGCAGGCCCCGGCCCTGAAGCCGACCGCTGGCGGCGACTTGGTCTGCATCCCCAGCCGCAGGAGGGCCTCACCCATGCCCGCCTGCTGCAGAAGGACGACTACGCGATCCGCTGGAACACCCCGGCCCTGGCCATCCACCGGCGGGTGATGGGACTGCATCCCGGCGCGCACACCAGCTGGCGAGGCAAGCGGCTCAAGCTGCTGGCCACCGAACCCCTGGTGCGGCGGCTGGCCGATCAGCTCAGTCCCGAGGGGGCCGCCCTGACCCAGCGCTGGGGGCAGCCGGCCGACCCGACAGGGTCGGTGGGTGGCACGGTGCTGGAGGCCGCGGAAGGCGTCGGTCTTGTGGTGGCCACCGGCGGCTGCCCGCTGCTGCTCCGCGAGGCGCAACTGGAGGGCAAGCGCGCCATGTCCGGAGACGCCCTGATGCAGCAACTGGGTGCCCGGGCTGGGGAACGGCTGGGCTGCTGATGGGGCCGACCGCTGCCCGTTGCTCAGCGAGGGCGTGAGTTGTCGTCGACCACTCCGGCTGTCGGTTTCGGCAGGCGCTCAATGGCCATCAGGCCGACAAGTCCTGGTTGCTCAATCCGGCTCGTTCAGCAAGTGCTGCTTGGCCTGCTCCAGCGTGACTCGCGACTCTTCGCTGACTTCTGGGTAGCTGAGGTCCAGGGAGTCCAGGGTCTGGATGATGGCGGCCGCCACCACGATGCGAGTGAACCACTTGTTGTCGGCTGGCACCACATACCAGGGACATGCCTTGGTCGCGGTATTTTGAATGGTGTCTTCGTAGGCTTTCATGTAGTCGTCCCAGAAGGTACGCTCCTTGATGTCATTGGCCGAAAACTTCCAGTTCTTCTCAGGGTTTTCAAGGCGTTCCAGGAATCGTTTCTTCTGCTCCTTTCTGGACACGTGCAGAAAGAACTTTCGGATCACCATGCCATTGTTGGTGAGGTATTGCTCGTAGTGACGAATGTCACGGAAGCGATCTTTCCAGATGCCCTTGCCCATCAGTTGCTCGGGCAGGGTCTGCTTGTGCAGAAACTCAGGGTGCACCCGCACAACAAGGGTCTCCTCGTAGTAGCTGCGGTTGAAGATCCCGATCCGGCCGCGCTCGGGCAGGGCGATGTTGGAGCGCCAGAGGAAGTCGTGATCAAGGGCCACGGCCGAAGGTGCCTTGAAGCTGGTCACCTGGCAGCCCTGGGGGTTGACCCCGCTCATCACATGTTTGATGGTGCCATCCTTGCCGGCGGCATCCATGGCCTGGAAGATCAGCAGCAGGGCCCAGCGGTCCTGGGCATAGAGAAGATCCTGAAACCCGGCCAGTAGTTCCACGCCAAGGGCCAAGGCCTCCTTGGCTCGTGGCTTGTCTTCCTGTCCGAAATCGAGAGTATCGCCAGGATCAACATCCTTGAGCCGGAAGGACTCTCCGTCTTCGATGCGGAAGGGCTTGGCGAACTCCTTGGCGCGCTTGATCAGCTCCTTTTGGCTTTTATCCATGAGCCATGAATGCCAGCTTTCTCAATTTTCAATCTATTGGAGATGTGGCACGGCATCGATGAAGCGGTCACAAAAATTCTGTTCACTTTCTGGCTTGATCTCCATCGCCAGATGTCTCCGGCTCTTCCACTGTCACCGGCGTCGTTCCATGTCCTTTCTCATGGCTACTGGCCTGTCGATCCGGATTTCTCGGCCAACTGCTGCGTGAGCGCCTCAAGGGCCTGAGGCACGCTCCCGAAGGTGCCCATGCTCAGCCTGTCGGTACCCAGACCGAAGCGGTGCAGCTCATCGACCATCGCCCGGGAGTTCGTCACCAACGCGAGACAGATTGCGCGCCGAACGAGCAGATCGCGCAGCTCGAGCAGGGCCTTGGCCGCCGAATAGTCCACATCATCAATCCCGGAGGCATCCACCACCAGGCCCTGGATGCCCGCATCCGGCTGACTGGCCAGGGCCAGCACCTCCTGGCTGAAGCGATTGGCATTGGCATAGAAGAGGTTGGCCTCGAAGCGATAGGCCAGGATCCCTGGAGCGGCGAGCACGCCCGTAGCCACAGGAACGGTGTGCAGCCCTGTTCCGTCAGGGCGTGGAGTCCAGAGACAGGTGCGCGGCCGGTAGGTGTGACGCACCTGCTCGATCAGCGACAGCACGACCGCCAGGCTGATGCCGGGCATGACCCCCACCTGGGCGACGGTGATCACGGTGGCCAGAGCGATCACGAACTCGTTGCGCTGCAGGCGCCACAACTCTCCGAGGCCCTCCCAGTCGATCAGTTTCACTCCGATCAGGAAGACGATCGTGGAGAGAACGGCGGCCGGCAGCAGAGCGAGCGGTCCGGTGAAGAACAGCAGCACCAGCAGCACGACCAGGGCGGCACTGAGATGGGCGAACTGGCTGCGGCCGCCCGCCGCATCCACCATTTCCGTTTTCGTGGGACTGCCGTTCACCACAAACGTGCCGCTCAGGCCCGCCGCCAGATTGGCGCCGGCCAGGCCGAGGAGATCCACGTTTTCCTGGCTGCGTTCCTGATAGCGCTGGGCGTAGGCACGGGCCGTGGCGGAGCTCTGGGCCAGGATCACGACGAAACAGGAGGCGGCGCTGACCATCACGGCGTTCCACTGGGGGGCCTCCACGACGGGAATCCCCAGATGGGGCAAGCCTCCTGGAACGGGTCCCACCACATCCAGCCCCCGGCCGGGGAAATCCAGCAGCCTGCTGAGAAGGATGGAGCCCGCCACGGCGATCAGGGCACCGGGGAGCCTGCGGTTGAGGCGGCGGCAGCCCACGATCACCCCCAGGACCCCAAGGGCCACCAGAAGATGGTCGATCCGACTCTGGCCCAGTCGCATGACGGCGGAGTGGATCTGCTGCGCCACGCCCACCCCCTCCTTCGGCAGACCCAGCAACCCCGGAAGTTCCCCTGCCGCCACCTGCACGCCGATGCCCGAAAGCAGCCCGATCAAGGCGCTGCGGGAGAGGAAATCCGCCAGGAAACCAAGCCGGAGGATGGCTGCCAGCAGCAGAAACCCAGCCACAAGAACGGCCGCCGCCATGGTGAGTTCCACATAGGGCTCAGAGCCCGGAGCTGCCACACCACCCAGGGTGGCCACCAGGATCGCCGCGGTGGCGGAGTCCGCCGCCACCACCAGATGCCGCGAGGCCCCGAGCAGCGCGAAGACCAGCATGGGCAGGAGCATGGTGTAGAGCCCTGTCACCACCGGGGTGTGGGAGATGCGGGTGTAGCCCATCACCTCCGGAATCGCCAGGGCGGCCAGGGTGATCCCGGCCAGCACGTCGGCGAAGATCCCCCGTCCGGGCAGGGGCCACAGTCCTGCCGGGCGGGGCAGTCGGTGCAGCAGGGCTCTCACGGGTTGGTGGCTGTGGTGGGATCAGAGCCGTGATCGGTTCGGTGAAACCGAAGGGCAAGGCACTTCTGGATAACGGCCACCAGCAGGGCGGTGCTCCAGCCCGCCATCAGGATGCCGACCAAGGCCTCCAGCGAAGCGAGCAGACGGAAGGGAAGGTCGAGGGTGATGTCTCCGTAGCCGAGCGATGCGAAAGTGACGCTGGAGAAATAGAGAGCCTCTTCCACAGGCAAGATGGCACCCTGCTGCAGGTAAAGTGCCGCCCAGGAGAGAATCTCCACGAACATGGCCAGGAATGTCACCATCGCAGTGCCCGCAATCAGCGTGATGCGTCCCAGCGGAGTGCGTGAAGCCCAGGCCATCAGACTGTGACTTTCGTAGCTCACAACGACCAGCACGGTCACCGCCAGGTGAATGGCCGTACAGCACAGGCTCATGACCAGGGCCAGCAGGAGCTGCCTGAGAACTTGGGGAGACTGGTCCTCAGCTTGCCGCAGCAGTGAGTCCAGCGGGAGTGGCTCGACAGGGGTGGCGGCTTGCCCATGGCCCGCGCCAAGAACGTGACCGATAAAGGGCCCCAGGATCACGGCAAGCATGATCACGGCAGCAAGGATACGACTACGGGAAGGCATCCGAACAGGACGGTCCAACTGAGGTAGGCGGGGCTTCAAGAGGCTGAGGTCAGCGGGGCATGGCCAGCGAGTGCTGCAGGGCGATAGGGGCATTGAATCCCAAGTCCCGATCGGCTCCTATCGGCTCTGGAGATGACTCGCATGGGTTGAAATTTACTCCATGAGTAACTGCCTAGAGCCTGTCATCCGGAGTTTTCCCAGGCTGAACTATCTGGTCTTCATCGATCGCCGACAGGACGCATGGCGGCCTTCTCTCGAGTTCAATTGCCGCTCAGGGAAATTGAGACAGAATTGTTAACTATTGCAAAGCTCCCTTGTCACATCGACATGGATTTCTATGCTTAATTTGCCTGTCCGTCTGTTTGGATTTATCTTCACACGCTCGACCCTGTCATCTGTGCGCTCCACCAGCCAACCATCATCCTTCTTGTCACCACGATGAGCGCACTGATCAGCTATTCCAAGATTCTTGAGATCGTCGGTGATATTATCCGGGTTGAGGTGTCCTCGGGCGGCGATGGTGGGGCGACCACGCCGCGCTTCAGTGATCTGGCTGTGCTGCAGAACGCCGACGGAAGCTCGTCGCTCGCCCAGGTGATCGATCTCAAGCAGAGTTCAGTGGCTCTGCAGGTGTTCCGGGGCACCAAGGGTGTCTCCACCAATTCTCAGGTGCGCTTTCTCGGGCACCCGATGACGGCCACCTATTCAGGCAACATCCTCGGCCGGGTGTTTCGCGGCACGGGCGAGCCCATCGACGGGGGCCCCGATCTGTCCCAGGACCCGCGGGTGGCGATCGGTGGGCCGTCGGTGAATCCCATGTGCCGCATCCTCGCCTCCAAGATGATCCGCACGAATGTGCCGATGATCGACATCTACAACTGTCTGGTGGAGAGCCAGAAAATTCCGATCTTCTCGGTTTCCGGTGAGCCGTTCAACCCTTTTCTTGCCCGCATCGGCATTCAGGCGGATGCGGATGTGGTGGTGTTCGGTGGATTGGGTCTGATCTTCGACGATTACTACGCCTTCCGCAAGACCTTCGAGGAAGCCGGCGTGTTCCCGCGAACGGTGATGTTCGTGAATCTCGCCTCCGATCCGATCGTGGAGCGGATCCTCATTCCCGACATGGCCCTGGCGGTGGCCGAGAAGTTTGCCGTGGAAGAGGGCAAGCGAGTGCTCGTGCTCCTCAGCGACATGACCTCCTTTGCCGACGGTCTCAAGGAGATCAGCATCGCCATGGATCAGGTGCCTGCCAACCGAGGCTATCCGGGTGATCTCTACTCCCAGCTGGCCCGCCGTTATGAGAAGGCCGCCGACTATGCCAAGGGAGGTTCCGTCACGATCCTCACCGTGACCACGATGCCCGGGGATGATGTGACCCACCCGGTTCCCGACAACACGGGCTACATCACCGAGGGACAATTCTACCTTCATGATGGCATGATCGACCCTTTCGGGTCGCTTTCCCGGCTCAAGCAGAATGTGATCGGCAAGGTGACCCGCGAGGATCACAGCCAGATCATGAACACCACGATCCGCTTGTATGCGGGGGCCAGGGATGCCCAGCAGAAGCAGGCCATGGCCTTCGAGCTCTCCGACTACGACCGCAAGCTGATCCGCTTCGGGGATCTCTTCCGTCAGCGCTTCATGGACATCAACGTGGACCTGCCCCTGGAGGCCGCGCTGGATCTCGCCTGGCAGACCCTCGCCGAGTGCTTTGAACCCCAGGAACTGCTGATGAAGCAGGAGCTGATCGACAAGTACTTTCCCGAGCCAGCCGTCACATGAGCCGACTCCCCCTCACCAAGGCGTCGCTGAGCCGGCAGAAAGGTCTGCTGAAGACCTATCACGACGTGCTGCCGTCGCTGGATCTCAAGCGCCGCCAGCTGGGGGCGGAGCGCGAGGCTGCACGGCGGCAACTGGAGCAGGCGCGGGCCCGGGCCGCCGAGATCACTGCGGAGGTGGGCAAGTCCTGCCCGATGCTGGCCCATGAGCGCATCGACCTCTCGGGTCTGGTGACCATTGCGGCCGTCCACCAGGTGCAGGAAAATCTGATGGGCACCCGGCTGCCGAAGCTGGAGCGGATCGACTTCCGCGTGGCCGACTACGGCCTGCTCACCCGCCCCTTCTGGGTGGATGCGGTGGTGGAGTGGCTGCAGGAGGCGATGCGCAACCAGCTGCAGCTGCAGGTGGCCGAGCACCGGCTGGAGTTGCTGCGGCAGGCCGAGCGCAAGGTGACCCAGCGGTTCAACCTCTTCGACAAGGTGCTGATTCCAGGAACCCGTCGCAAGATCAAGACGATCTCGATCTATCTGGCGGACGCGGAGCGCGCCGGTGTGGTGAATTCGAAGATCGCCAAGCGCAAGAAGCAGCATTCATCCGCCGAGGCGTCATGACGATCATTCCCCTCGCCAAGGTGACCCTGCTGGGACTTTCCGCCGACCGCGAGCAACTGCTCGATGGTCTGCAGAGCCTGGGCTGCCTGCATCTGATCCCGCTCGCCTCGGTCAGCGATGAGGAGAGTTTCGTGCTGTCGCGGCCCAGCGAGGATGCCCGTCAGGCCCTCCGCTACCTCAATGATGTCCGCCGCCGCCGCCATCAGACGCGGGTGGATGCCGACTTCGATTTCGAGCGCATCGTGGCCGAGGCCCTGGCCAACCGCCGGCAGAAGCAGCTGGCCGAGGATCGGGTGCTGGCGCTCAAAAAGCGCCTGGAGGAGCTCAGGCCCTGGGGAGACTTCGACCTGCCCGCCCTCGACGCTCTGGGGGGCATGCGCCTCTGGTTCTACCGCGTGCCCCATCCCAAGGCCGCTGCCTTCCGTCAGTCGCTCGGCACTCTGGGTGTTCCCTGGCAGCGGCTGTACGAAAGTGCCCGTAACGCCTATTACGTCCTGATCGCCGAGGAGGAGCCCGACCCTGCTCGTCTGCCGGTGCCACGGTCCCATCTAGGGGCCCAGTCCCACCGGGATGTGCAGCGCGAGCTCGATGTCGCGCGAACGGCCCTGGAGGATGTGGAGGCGGACCATGAATCGCTGAGCCGCTGGGCCTTTCTGCTCTCCAAGCACCTCAGCCAGGCCGAGGATGCCCAGGCCCGGGAGCAGGCCAGCGGCATGGCGCTCGACGACAGCACGCTCGTGCAACTCCAGGGCTGGGTTCCACGGCCTCTTCTCCCCCGCCTGGATGCCCTGGCTTCTCAGCTGGGTCTGGCCTACCTGGCGGATGTGCCTGAGCCGAAGGACAATCCACCGACCCTGATGCGCAATCCCTCCTCCCTCAGCGGCGGGCAGGATCTGGTGACGTTCTATGAGACTCCCGCCTACCGCGACTGGGATCCCTCGATCGTCGTCTTCTTCTCGTTCGCGTTCTTCTTTGCGATGATCATGGCCGACGCCGGCTATGCCCTGGTGCTCGGGCTTGTGGTGGGCCTGAAGTGGAAGGCGATGGGACGCTCGCCCGGCGGACGCCACTTCCGCATCCTCGCGGCTTTCGGACTGGTGATGGGGCTGGTGTACGGAATCCTGGCCGGAAGCTATTTCGGTGTGGAACCCCCGGCCGGCTCCTTCCTGGCGCAGCTCAAGCTGCTGGATCTCAATGATTTTGCGGCGATGATGAAACTTTCCCTGGTGGTGGGCTGTGCTCACCTGCTGCTCGCCAATGGCGTGGTGGCCCTGCGGGGACAATCTCTGGCCCAGAAGGCACCACCGATCGGCTGGATGGCGGTGATTCTCGGGGGGCTGACGCTGTATCTCGGCAACGCCGTACCGCCCTTCCTCCATCTGGGCCTGGGCCTGATCGCCGGTGGGCTGCTCACCGTTCTTCTGCTCAGCAGTGAACGTCGTATCAGCCATCCGGCTGATCTGGTGCTGCGCCTGCTCGACGGCCTGGGAGCTCTCACGCGCATCTCGAGCCTGTTCGGGGATGTGATGAGCTACCTGCGGCTCTTCGCTCTCGGTCTGGCGAGTGCATCCCTGGCCATCACCTTCAATCAGCTCGCTGGGCAGGTGTCACGATCCGGCCTGGCGCTGGGCGTGCCGATCGCCCTGCTGATCCTGGTGCTGGGCCATGGCATCAATCTCCTGCTGGCCATCATCAGCGGATTCGTGCACGGCCTCCGGTTGAACTACATCGAGTTCTTCAACTGGGGGCTGTCCGGGGACGGTGTTCCCTTCAGGCCTTTCATCAAAAAGGAGCTTGCCTCTTGAACGACCATTACTCTCTGCTTGCGCTCGGCTGGATCGGGATCTACGCACCGGTGGCACTCGGAGCCATCGGTGCGGCGATCGGCTGCACCATTGCCGGTCAGGCCGCGATCGGCGCGATGATGGAAGTCAACAGCGGTTACGGGCGTTTCGTCGGCCTCTCCGCCCTTCCCTCCTCGATGTCGATCTACGGCATCGTGGTGATGTTCATCCTCAACAGGCCCGTGCTCCCGATCAATGCCGGGGCCCTGTTCGGGCTGGGGGTGCTCTCCGGGCTCGCCTTCCTGCTGGCGGCCATCTATCAGGGCCTCTGCTGTGCCTCGGCCATCTCCGGATCGAAGTCGAAGCCGGAGATCTTCGGTCTGGCCCTGGCGCCCGCCGCGATCGTGGAAGGTTTCGCCGTGTTCGCCTTTGTCTTCGCCCTGGTGGCTGCCGGCGGCATTCCCAGCAAGTGATCCCGGGTCCGTGAGTCACGTCGCGATCCGCTGTCCCCTTCCCTCCGCTCTGCCGTTCGATGCCCAAGTCCCGAACCGACCGTGACGACACCCCGGCTCAGGTGGCAGCCGGAGTCGACGAACTGATCGCCCGGCTGCGCAATCAGGGGGTGGCCGCCGGCCGGACCCAGGCCGACCAGCTGGTGTCCGAGGCCCGGGCCGAGGCCCAGCGCACCCTTGATCAGGCCCGGCAGCAGGCCGAGCAGATCCTGCAGGAAGCGCGCCAGGAGGCGGAAACCCTGGAAACCTCCGGCAAGCAGGCGTTGGAGCTGGCCCTGCGGGATGCGGTTCTGACGCTGAAATCCCAGCTGATGGAGCGTTTCCGGGGTGAGGTTCGCCAGCTGGTGGGTGAAGAGCAGCAGAAGCAGGAGATCCTCGAGAAGATGATCCTGGAGGTGGTGGGTCGCGTGCGTGCGGAGGCCGATCGCTCCGAGCACACCGAGGTGATCCTGCCGCGCCACATCGTCGGCCTGGAGGAGCTGAGCCAGAACCCCCAGGAGCTCGAAAACGGAGTGCTCACCCGTTTCGTTCAGCTCGTCTCCCGCGGCATGCTGCGCGAGGGGGTGAGCTTCGGCGTCGCCTCCGACCGGCAGACGGGCTTGCGCCTGCGGTTGGTGGATCGCGACGTGGTGCTCGATCTCAGTGACACGGCCGTGTCCGAGGCGATCCTCCAGCATCTCCAACCCCGTTTCCGGGCCCTGCTGGAGGGTGTCGTGAAATGAGCCTTCGCGTCACGGGCCCGCGCTACACGCTGCTGATGGCCAGCCTGCCGCCGCTGGGCGGCCTGTTCGAGGCCCGCTCACCGGCCATCTCGCTGCTGAAACTCCAGAGCCGGCTCACCCTCCTGCACCCGGACGACCAGCACACCCTGGAGTTGATGGAGGGTTTCCTCTCTCAGGCGGTGCGGGATGACGACAGCCTGGCGGGTCCGATCGATGCCCGTCTGCTGACGTCGGCACGCGGCTTTTTCGCGGAGGTGACGAACCCCACCCTGCGCCAGCTGGTGGCCCAGCGGCTCGATCAGCGCACGATCCTGGCGGCCCTGCGCCGGCGCCATCGCGGCGAGAGCGAGCCCCCCCGGGGCCAGCCCTGGGGCTTCGGGCCCTGGGTGACCACCATCGAACGCCGCTGGAAGGAGCCCGCCTTCGGACTCGAGGCGGTCTTTCCCTGGATTCCCGAGGTGAGCCGCCAACTCGAGGCCGGCGATCTGGTGACGCTTGAACGCACGCTCTTCGGGACGATCTGGAAGGATCTCGACCGCCTTGGCTTCGGCCACCTCTTCGACTTCGAGGCCGTGGTGATCTATGTGGCCCGCTGGGCTCTGGTGGATCGCTGGTCCCACTTCGACGCCCAGGCCGCCCAGGTGCGCTTCGCCGACCTCGTCAACGCCTCGCTGGAGGGGATCGCCATCGGGAGCGAAGAACCCTCCCCAACGGCAGTGCCAACAGCTTCACCTCGAGCTCCTGATCCCACCCTGCAACCTGCCCCCGCCAGCCGATGACCGACGCCACCTTCAACCCCGCCCGTGTGGTCGCCGTTCAGGACGACCTGGTGACCATCGCGATGGCCGACAGCGATCCCCGTCCGGTTCTCAAGAACGAGGTGATCTACATCCTTCCCACCCGCATGGATGGCGACCGGCAGGAGCGACTGAAGGCCGAGGTGCTGCGGGTGCACGGCACCACCGCCGACGCCCAGGTGTATGAGAGCACCAAGGGCGTGGGCGTGGGTGATCCGGTGGAGCAGACGGGGGAACTGCTCTCGGTCACCCTCGGCCCCGGCCTGCTCGGCCAGGTGTACGACGGACTGCAGAATCCGCTGGCCGGCCTGGCGGCGAGCTTCGGCACCTTCCTGCCCCGCGGTGCGACGGTGGCGCCGCTGGACCCCGAGCGGAAGTGGTCGTTCCAGTCCGCGGCCCGCATGGGCGATCGCCTCAAGGCCGGCGACGTGATCGGCACGGTGCAGGAGGGGCGGTTCACGCACAAGATCATGGTGCCCTTCGCCGAGCCGGGGGAGGTCACGCTCGAGTGGATCCAGCAGGGCAGCTTCACCGTCGACACGGCGGTCGCCCGCATCAAGGATGCCCAGGGCAACACCCGCTCCCTCACCCTCACGCAGGAGTGGCCGGTGCGCCGTCCTCTTCCCCAGGGCCTGCTGGAGCGCCGCGTATGTGAGCGGCTCTACCCGGAGGAGCCGATGATCACCACCCAGCGCATCGTCGACACCTTTCTGCCCATTGCACGAGGAGGCACCGGCTGCATTCCAGGCCCCTTCGGTGCGGGCAAGACGGTGCTGCAGAACATGATCTCGCGCCACTCCGACGTGGATGTGGTGATCGTGGTGGCCTGCGGGGAGCGGGCTGGCGAAGTGGTGGAAACCATCACCGAATTCCCCAAGCTCGCTGATCCGAAGACGGGTGGATCGCTGATGGACCGCACGATCATCATCTGCAACACCTCCTCGATGCCCGTGGCGGCCCGGGAGGCCTCGATCTACACCGGTCTCACCCTCGGCGAGTACTACCGCCAGATGGGCTTCAACGTGCTCCTGATTGCCGATTCCACCTCCCGCTGGGCCCAGGCAATGCGTGAAACCTCCGGCCGCCTCGAAGAAATCCCCGGGGAGGATGCCTTCCCGGCCTATCTCGACTCCTCGATCAAGAGTGTCTACGAACGGGCTGGCATCATCCGCACCAACGACGGCAGCATCGGCAGCCTCACCATGATCGGCACGGTGTCTCCGGCGGGTGGCAACTTCGAGGAACCGGTCACCCAGTCGACCCTCAGCACCGTGAAGGCCTTCCTGGGGCTGAGTGCGGAGCGGGCCTACAAGCGTTTCTATCCCGCCGTCGACATCCAGATCTCCTGGTCGCGCTACTTCGGCCAGCTCGAGAGCTGGTATTCCAAGCATGTCTCCCCCGATTGGGTGAAGCGGGTGAAGGCGATGAACGGCCTGTTGCGCCGCGGTGATGCGGTGAACCAGATGATTCAGGTCACCGGCGAGGAAGGTGTCACCAACGACGACTTTATTCTCTATCAGAAATCACTGTTTCTCGATATGGTCTACCTGCAGCAGGATTCCTTCGATGAGGTGGATTCCAGTTGTCCGATGGAGCGCCAGAAAGCCTCGTTCGACCTCGTCTGCGATCTTCTAGATCGCAACTACCACTTCAACGACAAGGCGTCAGTGCGTGATTTCTTCATCCGTCTCACCGGGTTGTTCAAGAATCTGAACTATGCCCCGGAAGGATCTCCCACCTATGCCAGCTATCTGCAGCAGATTCATGATCTCGCCGACGCACAGGAGAGCATGGCTGCTGCGGCAGCCTGATCCCACGGGTCTTGCAACTGAAGGCGGCCAGCAGCAGGCCGCCTTCATCAGCTCCGGCCCCGGGGCCGGCTTTCGCGCGAGAGCGGCTGGCTGCGGGGTGAGCCGCTGCGGGGCCCGCTG
>NZ_JAYGIA010000100.1:0-17248 GCF_034931165.1 Synechococcus sp. BA-124 BA4
CAGGTGCGGCGGCCAGGGCGCGCCCGGCGCCAGCGGCACCTGGCGGCAGCAGGCTCAGCAGGGCCGCCAGGGCGATGGCCAGAAGCCCTTGCCGCCATCGCGCCGCCGCTGTCGCCGCTGTCCCCATCGCCACCGCTCCCTGGCTGTGCCCTGACCCTGATGCTGTTCAGGATGCTCCCGGAACCGGGCGGCGGTGCGCTGGCATCGATCCGCTGAAATGGTGCTCAGGGATGGCAGGATCGCCTTCTCCGAAGCGGCCGCGGGCGGGGTTGACGATGGATCCAGCCCTGTCCTCCGGCGCCGGGGCCGGCCGTTTCGGCATCCTGCTGTTCCCCGGGGTGGAGGAACTCGACGCCGTCGGTCCCTGGGAGATGGCCACGCTGTGGGCGCGCCAGCCGAGCGGCCCCGGCCAGTGCCTGCTGATCGCCCAGGGCGAAGGCCCGATCACCTGCGCCAAGGGAATGGTGCTGCTGCCCCACGCCAGCTTCGCGTCGGCTCCGCCGCTGGATGTGCTGCTCGTGCCGGGGGGGCAGGGCACCCGCACCGAGGTGGCCAATGCCGAGCTGATCGCCTTCATCCGGCGCCAGTCGGCCAGCTGCCGGGCGGTGCTCTCGGTCTGCACGGGCGCCTTCCTGCTGCACGCCGCCGGCCTGCTCAGCGGCCGGCGGGCCACCACCCATTGGGCCTCCCTCGATCGGCTGCGGGCCCTCGGCGACGTGGAGGTGGTGGAGGAGCGCTTCACCCGTTCGGGCGCGATCTGGACCGCGGCGGGGATCTCCTCGGGCCTCGATCTCCTGCTCTGGTTCATTGCGGAGTCCGCCGGTGAAGATGTGGCGGGAATCGTGCAACTGGAGGCGGAATACTTTCCTGCTTCGAGGGTTTATGGCCGTGCCGCAACCAGCGGAAAGGGATCGGCCTATTTCCGGGCAAATTCCTGAACTTCAGGAGCCGATGGGATGGGTGTTTTCACTTATCTCGCCAATGATTCTGATCGATTAGGGTCAAGGAAAGAGAGGAGGAGATCCCATGTCATCCCGTGAATCCACCTGTGAACGGCCTCGCACCGGGGCTGCTGTTCACGCCCCAGCCAACGCCACCGAAGCCCTCCACCGTGTGAAGGAACTGGCGCGTCGCGATCCGCAGTTCGCCGCCGCCCTGAGGACATCCGATTCGCCTCAGAATGCGGCTGATCTGGCGCAACGGCACGGCATCAACGTCAGTGCGGCAGCGCTCTGGCGCCAACGCGGCACCCTGGCCCACGGTGGTCTGCCCACCTGGCGCGGCTAAACCGGCCCGGGGCCCTTGAGTTCAAGGCTGTTCCCTTCCGGATCCTCCAGGTAGAGGGCCGGCCCGACACCTTCGGCTCCGTAGGTGTGATGGAGGGGGCCGGCATCGATGCCCTGGCTGCGGAGATGGGCCCGCAGGGCGTCTTCATCGAAGGGTTCGATCCTCAGGCAGACGTGATCCAGGTTGTGGCCGTCCTTTCCCGGTGCCGCCCCGCCCCGGCGGCCCAGTTCGCCGCTGACCGCCGCCAGGTCGATCAGGGCGTTGCCGGCCCTCAGGTGGATCATTCCCAGGGCCTCATTGCGTCGCGCCACCGTGCAGCCCAGCACGTCGGTGTAGAAGCGCTCCATCCGCTCCAGATCCCTGCAGCGCAGCACCACGTGGTCGATTCCTGCGATCTGCATGGCCGTCGCCTCCCTGCGCTCCACCCAGTGTCGCCGGCCGTTACGCCGCTCAGAGGGCGGGCTGCCAGGTACCGCTGCGGCCATCGGCGCTGTCGGTCTGCTCGCTGAAGGGCACCACCTGGTTGCGGCCGGTCTGCTTGGCCCGGTACATGGCGTGGTCGGCCCGGGTGATGATCGCGTCGGGGTTCTCGCCCGGGCGGACCATGGTCACCCCGATGCTGAGGGTGATCGACAGGCTGCCGGCACTGGTGAGGATCGGCTCGGCCACGGCCCGGCGGAGCTTCTCGGCGATGGTGACCGCATCGCCCAGCCCCCGCACCCCCTGGAGCACCACCACCAGCTCGTCGCCGCCGATGCGGGCGGCCATGTCGCCGCTGCGCAGACCCGAGCGGATCCGGGCGGCCACCGTCCGCAGCAGCTCGTCGCCGGGCCCATGGCCGAAGGTGTCGTTGATCTCCTTGAAGTTGTCGAGATCGCAGAACAGCACGGCGGTGGCGTCCCCCTGGCGCTGCACCCGACCGGCGATCGCGGTGATCCGCTCGCGGGCCTCATGGCGGTTCACCAGCCCGGTCAGCTCATCGGTGCAGGCCCGGCGGGCCAGTTCCCGTTCGGCGGCCACCTCCTGGTCCACCGTGCGGAACGAGCCCACGATGCCGTCCAGCTGGCCCAGGGGATCCCGGTGGGGACTGGCATGCAGCTCCACCCAGCGGCGGCTGCGGTCGTGGGCCAGGGCCTGCAGCCGGCGCACCACGGTGCCCCCGCCGGCCA
Source organism: Synechococcus sp. BA-124 BA4 (assembly GCF_034931165.1). Taxonomy (NCBI): domain Bacteria; kingdom Bacillati; phylum Cyanobacteriota; class Cyanophyceae; order Synechococcales; family Synechococcaceae; genus Synechococcus; species Synechococcus sp. BA-124 BA4. Next base: position 2,457 of record NZ_JAYGIA010000100.1, read on the forward strand.
GGGTCTGGAGGTCCTGATCCAGCAGCGGATGGTCGTCGGCGGGGATGAAGTGGCTGAGCGGATGGCCGACCCAGTCCTCCGGCTGCCAGCCCAGCATGCAGGTGAGTGAGGGGGAGATCCAGCTGACCAGGCCCCCCTTGACCAGCAGCACCACGTCGCTGGAGTTCTCCGCCAGCAGTCGGTAACGCTGCTCCGAGCTGGCCAGGGCGGCTTCCGCCTGCACCATCTCGGTCACGTCGTTGAACTGGGCGATCACGAAGGCCAGGCTGCCGTCGGGGCGGCGGGAGCTTGACACGCTGCAGTCCACCCAGAGGGGGGGGCGCTCGCCCTGCAGGATGCGCTTGCGCAGCCGGTAGCAACGACGGCGGCCGTCCACCAGTTCCGCCATCAGGGGAGCTTCACCGGCCCGGTCCTCCGGCGGCGAGCACGACGGCCAGGTGAGGCCCTCCAGGTCGGCCGGGTCCCGATCAAGCAGCCCGCCGGCGGCGGGGTTGATGGAGAGCACATGGCCCTCGGCGTCAAGCAGGGCGATGCCGGTGGAGGTGTTCTCCATGGTGAGCCGCAGGCGTTCCTCCGAGGCGGCCAGGGCCGCCTTGGTGCGCTCCTCCGCCAGTCGGGCGTCCACTACGCCCTGGATGTCCCGCCAGCTGCCCACCAGGCCCGTCACGTCGCCGTCGGGCCCTGGCACCGGGCGCAAGGCCATGGAGATCCAGCGGCTGCCGCCGTCGGCGGCACGGAAGCGCAGGTCGCAGCCGCTGTTCTCCCCCTGAAGGACCCGGTCGATGGCCTGATCCAGGCGGTCACGGTCCGGCTCCAGCACCAGCTCGGCGATGGTCCGGTCCCTGAGGGCGCGGGCGTCATGGCCCAGCAGCTGCTGCACCGCGGGCGACACCCAGGAGATCCGCCCCTGGCAATCGCTGCTGAGCACCACATCGGGGGCGTTCTCGGCCAGCAGCTGGTAGTGATCCTTCAGCTCCCGGTTGCTGCGGTCCTTCGCCTGCAGTTCCCGAGCCAGGTGCATCGAGACCCAGGCGATCCCGATCAGGCCGGCCAGCCGCAGCAGCAGTTTGAGGGTGGTGGCCTGGGGAGACTGGAGCGACCAGACGACCGTCAGGACGATGGCCAGGCTCGTGAACCAGCCCACCTGGCGGGGGGTGGCGAACGAAGCGGCCAGAACCACGGGGATCCAGTAGTACGGATACAGCGTGATCCCCAGGCTTCTCGACAGAAGCAACTCCACGAGAAACAATCCCACCAGGGCGGCCGCCAGGACGATCAACCGTGAGCGATAACGTCCCTGGGCGATGGATGGCTTCAGCGGCCGACGCCTTCCGCCTGGGTCTCCACGCTGCTCTGGTGCCCCTTGAGGTGTTTCTCACAGGCCAGGGTGGCTGAGGCGAACAGCAGCGCCATGCTCAGCATGACCCCCTGAAGCTGGACCAGACGCAGGAGGGGGGTCATCGGCCGGTGTCCCGTTCGAAAATGATTATAGGTACAGATGCCGACCGGGCTGACCCTCGCGCCGACGGTGGCTAGCACAGGGAGGATGGGAGAACGATGGCATGACCAGCTCCGCAACCGCCGCAACCGCCCCCACCGCGACCGGCGCCGACAACGGCGATCCGCGCATCGCCCAGGTGGTCCGTCGCCACGGGGCCCGCGCCGATGCCCTGATCGAGGTGCTGCACCAGGTGCAGGAGCTGCATGGCTATCTCTCGCCGGAATCCCTGCGGGTGGTGGCCATCGCCATGCGGCTGCCCCTGAGCCGCGTCCACGGCGTGGCGAGCTTCTACCACCTCTTCCGGCTGGAGCCCCCCACCGCCCACCGTTGCGCCATCTGCCTGGGCACCGCCTGCTACGTCAAGGGAGGTGGCCAGGTGGCGGCGCGCATCGAGCAGCGGCTGGGGGTGCGCCTGGATGATCCGGCGGGGGACGGGGTCTGGGCCCTGCAGCACGTCAGCTGCCTGGGGGCCTGCGGCCAGGCGCCGGTGCTGGTGGTGGACGGCGACCTGGTGACCCGGCTGCCGGTCGACCAGCCCGAGGAACTGGACGCGCGGCTGGAGGCCGCTGGCCTGCCTCAGCGCACCACCACCTGATTGGCCCCCAGATCCCTGGACTGGTTCAGGGCCAGCTCCACCCGCGACAGCATGGCCTGGCCGCTGGCATCGGAGGCCGCCAGCAGGCTCACGCCCGCATTCATCGCCAGCCCGTTGGCGGGTCCCTTTCCTGCCGGCAGGGCCGTCTCGGTCACGACCCTGCGGATCTGCTCCGCCGTGGTGCGGGCCGATTCAAGCGGCTGATCCCAGAGCAGCAGCAGGAATTCACTGCCTCCGATGCGGAACAGTTCGTCGTTGGCGTGCAGCAGCTGCCGGATGCTGGTGATCAGCCGCTGCAGCACCTCATCTCCCTTCTGCCGGCCAAGGACGGTGTTGATCGGTCGCAGACCCTGCACCGCGAAGGCCAGGCACGAGAGGGGCACGGTGCACTCGGAGGCCCGTTGGCTGATCAGCCTCAGGCTGCGTTCCAGCTCGGAGCGGTTTCGGGCCCCGGTGAGCAGGTCGGTGCTCGAGAGCCGCCGCAGCTGCTCGCTGCTCTGCCGGAACCGCTCGCTCATGGCGGCGAGATCCTGGCTCAGGCGAGCTTCCCGGCGCAGATGCTCGTGGAGGCTGCCCACCAGGCTCTGCACTTCGGCGATGACGGTGCCATCACCAAGGCCCCCGTCAGGCTCCGGATCGCCACCGAGGCCCAGGCCGTCGTCGCTGACCTCCGGCACCGAGGCGCGCAGCAGCTGCATCTGCCCATCCACCAGGGTGGCCGTCAGCTCGCTGAGAAGCACCCCCAGCAGCATCAGCCCCAGCGAGGCGATGAGCATGGTGGTGCTCTGCGCCTGCAGCTGCAGCACCACGGGCCGGGCGGGTTGCACCACCTGCACCCGATGGGGGCCCGAGAGCAGCGTGGTGCTCCAGTAGCCCTGGATCGAGACCTTGAGGGGGGGGCCAGGCCTTCTTGGGATCAGGATCTGCAACCCATCGGGCTGGATCCACTGCTGGGGGGCCGGCAGGAAGTTGTTCTCCAGCCGCAGAAACAGTGCTGGGTTGGAGCTGATCCGGTTGCCTTCCGCGTCGATGAGCAGGAAGGCTGTCGCGCCGGGGCTGGCCGGCAGTCTCCGGGTGGGCTCGCCGACGTGAGGGGGATCCATCCGGGCTGCGGCCTCGGCGACGGTCCGCAGGTTGTCGAGCACCGCCTCCTGGGCTGCCCCCTGCAGCAGGTTGCCCGAAAGGAAGGTGAGGGCCAGCGACGGCAACGTGAACGACGCCAGCACCACGGAGAACACGATGCCCCGCAGAGGCAGCAGTCCCTGGCCCCTCCTGTTGCGCCACACCTGCAGCAGCATGAACAGCAGGAAGGCCCCCACCGTGTTCGCGATGCCGTTGACCGCCTGCTTGGCGGCCGTCACGGCCACGTTCGCCGGGTCGATCTGCAGCACGACGCCATAGAAGAAGAACACCATCGGTGTCCCCACCAGGAGCCAGAAGGCGATCTCAGCCAGAACGATCCGGCCCTTGATGTCGTTCTCCGGCGGGCCGTTGAAGCGGTTGACGAACACCGCCTGCCACAGGGCCTCGGCGCTGAAGATCACGGCGGCCCAGGGATGGCCCCAGAGCTTCCAGGTGTAAAGGCTGGCCAGCACGGCGATGGCCACGCTCCACCAGCCCCGCCGCCACAGCAGGACGAGGGTGGGAAGGGTCGACCCGAGCAGGATCTGGATGCCGAAGAACAGCGGCAGCGCGCTCACATTGCCGAGCACCGCCAGCCCGGCCAGCAGAGCCAGCAGCAGTCCCTGGCGCTGCGTCATGGTGGGGCGGAGGACTCTCATGGCAGGGGGACCGCCGCAGCACTCCCCGCCACCGGGCTGAGCCTTGCTCCCCTGCGCAGCAGGTCCTCGAAGGCCTCGGCGGCCAGGGGACGGCTGAACAGGTAACCCTGGAAGGCGGGGCAGCCGCTGCGGAGCAGAAACTCCAGCTCCTCGGGTCGCTCGACCCCCTCGGCCAGAACGTGGACCCCCAGGCCCTCGGCCATGGCCAGCGTGGCCCGCACGATCGACTGCGAGGTGGGGTTGCCGTCGACCCCGTCCACGAAGGAACGGTCGATCTTGAGCTTGTGGATCGGAAATTTGTGAATGGTGCTCAGGGAGGAAAAACCGGTGCCGAAATCGTCGATCGCCAGTTCCACACCCATGCTGTTCAAGGTTAGAAGTTGTTCCCGGGTGCCGAGAGCCGGCATCAGGCAGCTCTCGGTGATCTCCAGCTCCAACTGGGCAACGGCCAGCCCCGTGCGGCTCAGACACGCCTGCACCAGTTCCGGCACGGTCTGGCGGGGATCCTGGAACTGGCGGGTGGAAAGGTTCACCGCCAGCCGGCCGGGCTCGAAGCCGACCTGCAACCACTTCTGCCACTGGCGGCAGGCCTCCTGCAGCACCCATTCGCCGATCCGGTGGATCAGGTCGCTGGCTTCGGCGATGGGGAGGAACTCCAGCGGAGAAACAACACCGAACTTCGGACTGCGCCAGCGCAGCAGGGCCTCGGCCCCCAGCAGCGTCCCCTGACCATCCACCTGGGGTTGGTAGAGAAGTTCCAGCTGGCCCCCTTCCACCGCCCGCTGCAGATGGGCCTCGATCGCCAGGCGCTGCCGGCTGCGGATCGTCATCTCGGCCGAGTACCGCAGCACCGCCTGCGGTCCCTGGCGCCTGGCCTGCCCGAGGGCCGTGGCGGCGAACAGGAGGAGGTTTTCCGGCTCCCTCGAATCCTGGGGGAAGCAGCTCACCCCCGCCCACGCCGACAGGGTGAGATCCAGCCCTCCCCCCGGAGCCATGGAATCGGTGAGGGCGGCCATGAGGGTGTGGGCCGTCTCCAGGGCCGTGGGGTCGGCCGGGTCCAGCGCGTGCACGATCAGGAACTCGTTCCTGCCGACCTGGGCCATGACGTCGGCGGGGCCCACGAAGTGGCCCAGCCGATCGACGGCGACCTGCACCAGCTGATCCCCCTTGGCCTGGCCGAAGCTTTCCTCGATCCGCTTGATGCCGTCCAGTTCGATCCAGATCACCACCAGGGGCTGGGACTGCTGGCACAGCTGACCGAGCCGCAGTTCGGCCATCTGCAGGTTGGGCAGGCGGGTCAGGGGGTCGTGGAAGCCGAGATACTCGAGCTGCCGGTCCTTCTCCCGAAGCACGCTCAGATCAGCCAGGGCGGCGATGTAATGGCTGGGGTCACCGGCGCCGTCCCGCACCACCCCCATCCGCATCCAGACCGGATAGGCCTCACCGCTGCGGCGTTGGTTCCAGATCTCCCCTTCCCAGCGGTCGTTGGCGAGCAGCTGCTCCCAGAGGGCGGCATAGAACTCCTTTGACTGGTAGCCGGAGTTCAAGATGCGGGGATTGCGGCCCACCAGCTCCTCCTCCGGGTAGCCGGTGATGGCCACATAAGCCTCGTTGCAGGCCAGGATCGCCCCGTCGCGATCGGTGACGACGAGCCCCTCCTGGATCAGGGAGCAGGCCTGACGGTGGAGGCGGAGCCACTGGAGGCTGTCCTCCAGCTGGCTCCGCAGCTCCCCCAGGCTGCGGCCCTCCTGTTCGGCCAGACGCCGCCGTCGCTGCACCTCCCGGGTCAGCAGGGCGGCCAGCAGGCTGGTCGTCAGACCCAGCAGCAGCACCGCACCCCAGGAGGGCAGCCAGGGTGCAGAGCCATGCAGGGGGTGCACCAGCAACAGCCACCGCTGGCCACCGATGTCGAGACGGTGGGAGAGGGCATGGGGCAGCACGCCGGCCGCCGGGAGGTTGCGGGAGTCGTAGAGGAGTTGGGCAGGGTCGGCGCGATCGCCGGCGTACAGCTGCACATCCACGGGCCCATCCAGCCGGATCAACGGGTGATCCAGGGCCGCCCGCATCACATCCCGAAGCGGCAGGGTGGCAAAGGCCCAGCGCGTCGCGGTTGGCGAGGTGGGGGAGGCCGGGACTGATTCCGTTCCGAAGGGCAGGATCTGCACCAGAAAGGCCGGCTGACCCGGCCGGGGCCGGCCGGGGAGCAGCCATCCCTCCTTGGGGGCGGGCTCCCGGCTGAGCTGCTCGCCGGAGCCCCGCACCCACGACCAGAGGTCCGAGCCCAGCAAATCGCGGCCGGCGGGATCCATCGGCGCGAGCAGCCGGATCGGCGCCTGCCCGGAGGCGGCCGTCGCGAACCCCACGGTGTTGATGCCCTCCAGGGTGCGCCCATCGCTCTCGAGGGAAGCAACGAACCGCTGCAGCTCCCCGAGGGTCACCTCCTGCGACGCCATCTGCAGGCCGACGAGCCCCCGCAGCACCGATTCGGTTTTCTCCAGTTTCCGGTGCAGGGCGGCGACGACGAGATCGGCCGCAGGTTTCTCCCCGTCGCCGTGCAAATGGGGGGTCTGAAGGATGCTGCCCCAGGTCAGCAGGGCGGTGCCCAACAGTCCGGTGGCCAGCACGGCAGCCGCCCGGGAGCTCGACCCCCGGGTCTGGCGCTCAGCTGGAGGCGGAGAAGGTGGCAGGGGGGCAGTCGGCGGCGGGGCCGGGCGGGACGTCAACCGTTCGCTCTGATCACTCATAATACTTTTTTCATATTTCTGGCCCACCCATGGGGGCTGTTGCCGGCTTTGCCCTTCCCCCGGGGAGGCGCCACAAGGGCCGGCGGCAGCCCATCGGCTGGCGTCCGTGGAGGGGTGGGCTGGCCGCTGTGTCGGCCCTGGTGCTGGCGCTGCTGATCGGCTGCCCACGTCAGCCTCCCCGTTTCGTGCTGGCGATGAATCCCTGGCCGGGCTACGCCTACTTCGCCCTGGCCCAGGCCCGTCAGCACTACGACCCCCGCAGACTCCGGCTGGACCTGCGCAATTTCGCGGACAACGACCGCGCTGTGCAGTCCTACGTCGGCGGGGCGGCCCAGGCGATCGCCACCACGGCGATCGATGTGGTCACCATCTGCGGTCTGGCCCCGGAGCGCTGTCCGGTGATCGTCTATGTGATCGATGAATCCCGCGGTGGCGATCAGGTGCTGGCCCTGCCGGAGGTGAAGGATCTGAAGGGCCTGGTCGGCCGGCCGATCGCCCTCGACCGCAGCAGCCTCTCCCGCTATCTGCTGGCCCGGGCCTTCGAGTCCGAGGATCTCCCCCCTCCGGTGCCCTCCCAGCTCCGGTTCCTGCCCGCCGCCTCCTGGGAGGCCGCCCTGCGGCAGGGGACGGTGGCGGCAGTGGTGACCTACCCGCCCCGCAGCGAGCTCCTGCGCCGCTCCCTGCCGCTGGACACGCTGTTCTCCAGCCGGCAGCTGCCCAACGAGATCCTCGATGTGCTCGCCGTCGAACCCGAGCTTCTGCGCCTGCACCCCGATGCCGTCCTGGCCCTGGTCCAGGGCTGGCAGGCGGCACGGGAGGAGGAAAGGGAAGGCCAGGTCGGCGTCCGCGAGGCGATGGCCGACCATCTCGGCCTCGATCCCGCCTTCAGCTCCGCCGTGCTGGGGGGCATCCGCTACCCCGGGCCCCAGGAGCAGTACGAGCTGCTCAACCCGCGGCAGAACAACCTGCCCCCGCTGCTGGAGCAGATCCGCCAGGTGCTTTACGCCAATGGCGTCATCCCGGCCAACACCCCCCTGCCCGCCACGGACGACAGCATGGCCCGGGGCCTCGCCAAGGGCCGCTGAACGGCGCTCCCGCCATTCCCTGGCTAACAGAAGGAGAGGCGTTCCCAGTTCCCCATGCCCCCCCCTGTGCAGGTGCGCTGCTGCGATGCCAGCGGCTGTCGTTCCGCCGGCAGCCAGACCCTGCGCACCGCCCTGGAGGACGCCCGTGAGGCCGCCGGCCTTGATCCTTCCCAGCTGACGATCAAGCCAGTGGGGTGCCTGCGTCAGTGCGGCAGCGGCCCCCTGGTGGCCTGCGACCGGCCCGGCCGCACCCAGCTCTACGGGGGGCTGGCGCCCGAGCAGGCCGGGACCCTGATCGCCGAGGCCACCGCCAATGCCACGGCCGCTCCGGCGTCCCCGGTGGATCCCCTGGCGGCCCATCGGATCGATCTGGAGGGCCCCTTCTTCGCCCTGCAGCGGCCCGTGGTGCTGGAGGGCTGCGGCCAGGTGAATCCCGAGTCCATCGACGACGCGATCGCCTTCGGCACCTACGCCCAGCTGCAGCGCGTCCTGCAGGAGCTCAGCCCCGAGCAGGTGCGTGACGAGGTGCGACGCAGCGGCCTGCGGGGCCGGGGCGGCGCCGGCTACCCGACCGGCCTGAAGTGGGACACGGTGGCCCTCCAGCCCCCTGGCCCCCGTTACGTGGTCTGCAACGCCGACGAGGGGGACCCCGGCGCCTTCATGGACCGCAGCGTGCTGGAGAGCGATCCGCATCGACTGATCGAGGGGATGGCGATCGCGGCCTACGCGGTCGGCGCCGAGCGGGGCTTCGTCTACGTGCGGGCGGAATACCCCCTGGCGATCGAGCGGCTGCGGCTGGCCCTGCAGCAGGCCCGCAGCCGGCACCTGCTGGGCAACCACATCCACGGCACCACCTTCAACCTGCGCCTGGAGGTGCGGGTGGGGGCCGGCGCCTATGTGTGTGGGGAGGAGACGGCCCTGCTGCTCTCGATCCAGGGTCAGCGGGGCATGCCCCAGCCCCGGCCCCCCTTCCCGGCCCAGTCGGGCCTCTGGGGCGCGCCCACCCTGATCAACAACGTCGAGACCTTCACCGCCGTGCCGGCGATCCTGCGGGAAGGCGGGGACTGGTACGCCGCCATGGGCACCGAGCACAGCAAGGGCACCAAGGTGTTCGCCCTGTCCGGCGCGGTGGTCAACACCGGCCTGGTGGAGGTGCCGATGGGCACCCCCCTGCGCACCGTGGTGGAGGTGATCGGCGGCGGCGTGCCCGATGGCTCGGCCATCAAGGCGGTGCAGACGGGCGGGCCATCCGGGGGCTGCATCCCGGCGGAACGGCTCGACACCCCCGTCGACTACGAAAGCCTGCTGGAGCTGGGTTCGATGATGGGCTCCGGCGGCATGGTGGTGATGGGGGAAAGCACCTCCATGCCCGAGGTGGCGCGCCACTTCATGGGCTTCAGCGTCAACGAGAGCTGCGGCAAGTGCATCCCCTGCCGCGCCGGCACCGTGCAGCTGGCCCTGCTCCTGGATCGCTTCGTGGAACGTCGGGCCACGCCCGAGGACATGGAACGTCTCGATGCCCTCTGCCAGATGGTGAAGGTCACCAGCCTCTGCGGTCTGGGTCAGTCGGCCCCCAATCCGGTGCTCAGCACCCTGCGCTGGTTCCGCCACGAATACGAGGCCGCCTGCCGGGAGCCTTCGGGCTGCGTCGCCAGCGGGGAGGTGCGCTGATGGCTGTCATCACCCTCAACATCAACGGCCAGGACGTGGCGGTGCCGGCGGGGGCCAGCCTGCTGGAGGCCACCCGGGCGGCCGCGGCCGATGTCCCCACCCTCTGTCACCTTGATGGGCTGAGCCCGGTCTCCGCCTGCCGGCTGTGCCTGGTGGAGGTGGAGGGATCGAACAAGCTGCTGCCCGCCTGCAGCACCGCCGCCGCCGAGGGGATGGTGGTGCACACCCACACCCCCCGGCTCAGGGAGTATCGGCGCATGGCGGTGGAACTGTTCTTCGCCGAGGGCAACCACGTCTGCGCCGTCTGTGTGGCCAACACCCACTGCGAACTGCAGGACATGGCCGTGACCGTGGGCATGGACCATTCCCGCTTCCCCTACCAGTACCCCCAGCGGTCGGTGGATGCCTCCCACCCCCAGTTCACCCTCGACCACAACCGCTGCATCCTCTGCACCCGCTGCGTGCGGGTGTGCGACGAGATCGAGGGGGCCCACGTCTGGGACATCGGCAGCCGCGGCGGCCACTGCCACATCGTCGCCGGCCTCGATGAGCCCTGGGGCCAGGTGCAGGCCTGCACCTCCTGCGGCAAGTGCGTCGAGGTGTGCCCCACCGGCGCCCTGTTCCGCAACACCGACACCACCGCCGAGAAGCAGCCCGACGCCGGCCTGCCCGCCCTGCTGCGCAGCGCCCGCGACCAGCGCCGCTGGCACAACCAGTGACTCCCCTCCCCATGACCCCCGTCCCGCCCGCCAAACTCCGCCTCGCCACCGTCTGGCTGGCGGGCTGCTCCGGCTGCCACATGTCGTTCCTGGATCTCGACGAGTTCCTCTTCGACCTGGCCGAGAAGGTGGATGTGGTCTTCTCCCCGGTCGGCACCGACGTCAAGATCTACCCCGAGCACGTCGACATCGCCCTGGTGGAGGGGGCGGTGGCCAATGTCGACAACCTCGAGCTGGCCCTGCAGGTGCGCGAGCGCACGGGCCTGGTGATCTCCTTCGGCGACTGCGCCGTGACCGCCAACGTGCCCGGCCTGCGCAACCTGCTCGATGGCGGCCACGACGGCGCCAAGGCGGTGCTGGAGCGGGGCTACCTGGAGCTGGCCGACGCCACGGGCCAGCTGCCCTTCGCCCCCGGCATCGTCCCCGAACTGCTGCCCCGGGTGCTGCCCCTGCATGAGGTCATTCCGGTGGATCTCTACCTGCCGGGCTGCCCCCCCTCCGCCGAGCGCATCCGCGAGGCGATCACCCCCTTGCTGGCCGGTGAGCGGCCGGCGATGGAAGGCACGGCCATGCTGCGCTTCGGATGAGGACCTCCCCATGACCCGCACCGTTCTCATCGATCCGGTCACCCGCATCGAAGGCCACGCCAAGATCACCCTCCACCTCGATGAGGCCGGCCACCTCACCGACACCCGCTTCCACGTGGTGGAGTACCGCGGGTTCGAGAAATTCTGCGAGGGCCGCCCCTTCACCGAGATGGCCGGCATCACGGCCCGCATCTGCGGCATCTGCCCGGTGAGTCACCTGCTGGCGGCCGCCAAGACCGGCGACAAGCTGCTGGCCCTCTCGATCCCCCCGGCGGCCGACAAGCTGCGGCGGCTGCTCAACCTGGCCCAGCTCACCCAGTCCCACGCCCTCTCCTTCTTCCACCTCAGCAGCCCCGATTTCCTGCTGGGCTGGGAGAGCGATCCGGCCAAGCGCAACGTCTTCGGCCTGATGGCCGCCGACCCCGACCTGGCCCGGGCCGGCATCCGCCTGCGCCAGTTCGGCCAGCAGATCCTTGAGCTGCTGGGCGGCCGCAAGATCCACTCCGCCTGGGCGGTGCCCGGGGGCGTGCGCTCGCCCCTCAGCCCGGAGGCCCGGGACTGGATCCTGGAGCGCCTGCCGGAGGCCCGCGCCACGGTGACCCTGGCGCTGGAGCTCTACAAGAAGCTGCTCGATGGCCCCCTGCAACGGGAGCAGCGCGTCTTCGGTGACTTCCCCAGCCTGTTCATGGGCCTGGTGACGCCGCAGGGGCTCTGGGAGCACATCGAGGGGCGCATCCGCTTCCGGGACGCCACCGGAGCGATCGTGGCCGACCAGCTCAGCGAAGACGACTACGCCGACTTCCTCGGCGAGGCGGTGGAACCCTGGAGCTACCTCAAGTTCCCGTACTACAAGCCCCTCGGCTATCCGGACGGCATTTACCGGGTGGGTCCCCTGGCCCGGCTCAACGTCTGCGACGGCATCGGCACCCCCTGGGCCGATCGGGAGCTGGCGGAGCTGCGCCAGCGCAGCGGCCAGCCCGCCACCTCGAGCTTCGCTTACCACCACGCGCGGCTCGTGGAGATCGTCGCCTGCCTGGAGGCGATCGAGATCCTGGTGGCCGACCCCGAGCTGATGCACGGCCGCATCCGGCTGCGGGCCTCCCTCAACCGCAACGAGGCGGTGGGGGTGAGCGAGGCGCCCCGCGGCACCCTCTTCCACCACTACAAGGTGGATGACGACGGCCTGCTCACCAGCGTCAACCTGATCATCGCCACCGGTCAGAACAACCTGGCGATGAACCGCACCGTGCACCAGATCGCCCGGGAGTACATCCCCGACCCGGTGCCCGCCGGCGCCGAGATCCCCGAGGCGATGCTCAACCGGGTGGAGGCGGGCATCCGCTGCTTCGACCCCTGCCTCTCCTGCTCCACCCACGCCGCCGGCCAGATGCCGCTGCGCCTGCAACTGCTGGCCGCCGACGGCACGGTGCTGGCCGAGCGCCTGCGGGGATGACCGCCGCCGGCGCCGGCACCGGAGGCGCGCTGCTGATCGGCATCGGCAACCCCCTGCGGGGGGATGACGGGGTCGGCTGGCACCTGGTGGAGGGTCTGGGGCTGCAGCGCCACCAGCTCACCCCCGAACTGGCCGAGGCGGTGGCGGCGGCCGAGCGGCTGCTGATCGTCGATGCCTGGCTGGCGCCACCCCGGAGCCCCTGCCTGCTGCGGCCCCTGGTGGCCAGCGATGGATGGGAGCGGGACACGCACCGGGTGGCACCCGCCCGGCTGCTGGCCCTGGCCGAGCAGCTGTTCGGCCGCTGCGTGCCGGCCCACGAGCTGCTGGTGCCGGCCTTCGATTTCTCCTGGGGGGAGCGCTTCTCGCCGCAGCTGCGGCGCCAGCTGCCCCAGGCGCGCCAGCTGCTGCGGGGCTGGTTGCGGGAGGGGGCGGCGCCCCATGCATGAGTTGAGCCTCATGGACGCCGTGCGGGAGCAGGCGCTGGAGCAGGCCGCCCGGCACGGGGCCGGCCGCATCACCACCATCACCCTGCGGGTGGGCAGCCTGGCAGGGGTGGAGATCGAGGCCCTGCGCCTGGCCCACACGGTGGTGATGGCGGGCACCATCGCCGCCGGCTCCCGGCTGGAGATCGAAGCGGTGCCCGCCGCCTTTTTCTGTGCCGCCTGCGAACAGCCCTTCGCGGCGCGCGATGGCTGCTGCGAATGCCCGCGCTGCGGCCGCATCAGCCGGGAGCTGCTGCGGGGCCGGGAGCTGCAGCTGGCCTCGATGGAGATCGCCTGAGCCGGCCACAGGGACTGGGGCCGCAGCGGGCGCCGTCATGACCGAGGTTGGCGATGATCCCGATCAGGGCCGGAAAATAATCTGCCTATTTTCTACAGAAGGCGGATTGACACTGGATTCCAGAGCGAAACGTAATCTTGTGCAAGTTTTCTCTTTCTGCCACTCTGTGCCAGGACTGATGCTGTCCATGGCTTTTCGTTTCGTCCATGGCGTGGGTTTATCTATACATCAGTGAGAGGAGCCCAACCCCCATGACATATTTCACAATAAATCTCACAAAGAAATTCACGAAACATTTCACGAAGGCTTGTGTCCGCGGGGTAGGAATCGCCGCAACGGGTGGCCTCCTGCTTGGCGGTCCCGCGATGGCAGAGGCCGGGCCTGCTGACGAGGGCGCCGAGCCCGTGACGAATCCCGTGACTTCGGAATCGCCCGCCGGTCTTCCCGGGATTGCTGAGGACGGCCCCAGCGCAAACCTGGTTCCCGAGGTCACGCCGGATGCCACCCTCATCGCCCAGACGTTCCCCCAGCCGGTGGTGAAGGAGGTCTATTCCGCCAAGGGCTGGTACCTCACCATCGGTGCCGGCGCCCAGACCCCCAGCGACCAGACGGTCAACAGCACGGGCACACTCGTTTCGCCCTTCTTCACCCCGCTGCTGTTCAACTTCGGCAACAACAACTCCACCAAGCTGGATCTGGGCGGGGGCTTCTCCGGTGATGTGGGCGTCGGTTACGACTTCGGCGCCCTGCGCGCCGAGCTCACCTACGGCTACAGCCGGGCCAGCCTCAACGCCGTGGGTGCCGCCAATCCGATCGGCTTCGGTGCCTTCGGCATCGTGCCCACCACCAACAACGTCTCCGGCATCATCAACAAGAATGATGTGCTGGCCAGCCTCTACTACGACATCGAGACCAACAGCCGCTGGACGCCCTACATCGGCGGTGGCATCGGGTACACCAACCTCAGCACCCCGAGTTTCGCCCTCAACGGCTTCCCCACCCACAGCGTCAACAAGGGGCTGTTCGGTTGGCAGGCCAAGGTGGGGGTCAGCTACGCCATGAGCTACAACTCCGATGTCTACGTGGAGGGCGTCTATCAAGGTGCCGGCGGCTATACCTCCGAGAACCTGACCTTCGACGCCTTCAACAGCTTCGGCGGCAAGATCGGCTTCCGTTACCGCTTCGGTGCCCGCCCCGTGGCGGCCGCGCCCGCGCCCACCCCGGAGCCGGAACCCGTCATGCAGCCCGCCCCGGCCCCGGCGCCGATCTTCCAGCCCGAACCGGCCCCCGCGCCGATCCGCGGCCTCTGGTGATCACGGCGGCTCTCAGGGCCCCGGCCCCGTCGGAACTCCGTGCCTAGCCTTCGGGCGAGGCCTGGCCCCGGCGGGGCTTTTCCGTACTCCTCTCCTGTCTGGGGGTCGATCCTGCGATGTGTGTCGACTGCAACTGCGGCCAACCGGTCGCCCCCGCCATCGAGGCCCCCCGGCACCTGGAGCTGGGCCAGCGCCTGCTGGTGCACAACGATGCCCAGGCGGCGGCCAACCGGGAACACTTCGCCGCCGCCGGCGTCCGGGTGATCAACCTGCTCTCCTCGCCGGGCTCCGGCAAGACCGCCCTGCTGGAGCGGCTGGCCAGGCACCTGGCGCCCGCCTCCCCATCGCAGCGCCATCCGATGGCGGTGATCGTCGGGGATCTGGCCACCGACAACGACGCCCGTCGCCTGCGGGCCGCCGGGGTGCCGGCCCTGCAGATCACCTTTTCGGCGTGCTTGCGCGAGCCATTGGTGAACACCACGCGCTGGCCTTCCAGCGCCGCCACATGACTGGCGAGCTCCGGATTGGGGGTGATGACCGAATGGTCGACGTCGTGAACGAAA
>NZ_JAYGIA010000101.1:0-16351 GCF_034931165.1 Synechococcus sp. BA-124 BA4
GGCGTCGAGGGCGCCGGCCAGGCGCAGGGGCACCCCCAGATCGGCGGCCAGGGCGTGGGCCTGCTGCCAGGTGCCGTAGAGGCTGGCGGCACGGGCCAGCAGGTGCTCCCTGGGGGGATCGGCCACCGCCAGAACCAGATCCCAGCCGAGGGGCCGCTCCCCCAGCGGCGGCAGCTGGACGCTGGCCTGGCGGATCCGCACGGCCGTGATGGCGGCCCGGTCCACCTCCAGCCGCTCGCTGCCCCCGGGCGTGTCCACGAACAGGCGGAGGCGCTCGCCCCAGCTCTGCAGCAGCACCCGCCGCTGCAGCGGTGCGCCGAAGCCCAGCCGGGCCATCAGCCACTCCATCGGCAGCAGGAAGAGCAGCAGGCCGATCACATAGCCCACGGCCCCCTGGAGGCTGACCAGCAGGCAGAGGCCGGAGAACAGCAGGAAGGCCAGCAGGCTGACGAGCGGGTTGGCGGGGACCTCGTCCTCGATCAGTTCCCGCCAGATCATCCGCTCGAGGGCCAGGGCCAGCCCCTGCACGGAGCGGCGCAGCAGCACCAGCGGCGTGAGCAGCAGCCCCAGTCCGTTGCGCCGGGCGCCGCGAACCGTGGCGCTCAACGCGATCAATCCGCCAGCAGTGTTGTGGCAGCAGCGTAGGGGTGCCCCGCCAGTTAGAACCGTTCGTCGCCGATGGCGGGCAGCACCAGCTCGCGCACGAAGGACGCCGGCGAGAGCTGCAGCAGGGCCGAGACGGTCCGGATCACGTCGTGGAGCGGAATCTGCCGGCCCTCACCGCGCCCGGCGGCCGCCTCGGGCGGCACCTCCAGGCCGTCGTCGGTGTTGAGGTAGCCCAGCTGCAGACAGGTCACCGCCAGCTGCTGGTCCCGGAAACTCTCGCGCAGGGCATCGGCGATGCCGGTGAGGGCGAACTTGGAGGCGCCGAAGGTCACCTCCGGCTGCCCGCTCCTGCGCAGGCCGGAGGTGGAGCCCGTGAGGATCAGCTGGGGCCTGGGGGAGCCGAGCAGCCGCGGAATCAGGCGCCGCAGCAGCATCAGCGCGCCGGTGATGTTGATGGCCACCATGGTGGCGATGCTCTCGTCGTGATCCTCCAGGAAGCTGTAGGCCTCGCTGAAGGCGTTCGCTTCCCAGACGCCGAGGTTGTAGATCAGCACATCCAGCTGGGCGGGTGCCTGCTGCTCGATCCACCGGACCGCCGGCAGCGGCTCCGCCAGATCCGCCTCGATCCAGCCGAGCTCGACGCCCGTCGGCAGCCGCAGGCCATCGGGCCGTCGCCGCGAGACGCCGATCACCGTGTCACCGGCGCTGCCCAGACCCTCGACAAAGGCACGGCCAAGCCCGCGGCTGGCCCCGACCACCATCAGTTTCATGGACCCGCTCCCGCAGGGGCGATGTCGAAGTGCAGCACATCCTCCCCGACACCCAGCCTGGCGTAGAGGGCGACGGCGGGCCCGTCGTCGCGATGGGCCTGGACGAAGATCCCGTCAAAGCCCCGCTCGGCGGCGAGCGTCCTGAGGCGCTCGATCATCGCCGTGGCCAGCCCCCGGCGCCGGTGATCGAGAGCCACGGCGAGGTCGTAGAGGTAGAACTCGCGGCACTCCTGCTCAAATTTCGGCAGGACATAGCCCGTCAGTCCACCCACTACCCGCGTCCCGGTCTCGGCGACGATCGCCAGGAACATCTCACCGGCCAGCAGATCGTGCAGGTACGGATCCGAAGGCTGCCGCTCGGGATACCTCCCGGGATCGTCGAAGGCGTCGGCAAACAGGGCCAGGAGGGAGCGCAGGGTGCCCATGTCGGCCGGTCCGAGAACACGGACGGAGGGCTGAATCGTCATGGGCAGACGTGATCCACATCATCTGGCCAGTGTGGTCGTGATCGGGGTGCGGGCAGGATGCGGCGCAACGCCCACCCCATCGCTCTGCGCCAGCACCAGCCAGAGACCGGGGAACCGTCCATGCTGGACCCCGTACCGGAGGCGGGAAGACTTTGGTGATCGGTGCCCGACGGATTCCAGGCACCTCTGGCGTCGCGCCGGAGCCTCCCCGTTCGCCCATGGCGCGGTCCGCTCGTTCCTCGTTGGCCCTGTTCCGTTGGGGAGCCGCTTTCGCCATGCTCCTGCTGGCGGATGGGCAGCCGTCGGCGGCCATCGATCACCAAGGCCAGTCACCACGGCCACGGCTGCAGGGGTGGCTCGCCCAGCCGTTGGGTGAGCGCTATCCCCAGATCCCAGCCCAGGTCTGGGAGTGGATGGACCAGGCCAACGCCCTCGAAGCCAAGGGCGACTACGCAAAGGCGGCGTTGGTATGGGAACAGGTGCTGGCCTGGCGTGAGAAGGCGCAGGGGCCCGACCATCCCGATACCGCCACAAGCCTCAACAACCTCGGGCTGCTGTACATCAAGGAGAGCGCCTTTTCCAAGGCAGAGCCCCTTCTTGTTCGTGCCCTGGCGATCAGAACCAGGATCCTCGGGCCGGACCATCCCTTCACCGCCCTCAGCATCAACAACCTCGCCTGGTTGTATTCCAAGCAGAACAACAACGCCAAGGCCGAACCGCTCTACCTGCGAGCCATTGCCATCGCCGAGAAGGCTTTGGGGCCTGACCATCCGGGGCTCGCCCTCGGCTTCGACAACCTTGGACTGCTTTACACCAATCAGGCCAAGTATGCGATAGCGGAACCCTTCTATCTGCGCGGCCTCAGGATCAGAGAGAGGGCGCTGGGCCCTGATCATCTTGACACCTCGACAAGTCTCATCAGTCTTGGGCTCCATTACAGCAAGCTGAACCTCTATCGGAAGGCCGAACCCCTGCTTCTTCGTGCTCTGGCCATCAGGGAGAAAACACTTGATCCTGATCACCCTGATCTCGCCGTTGGCCTGGTCACGCTTGGTCTGCTGTATAGCGATATGGGCGCTTACTCCAAGGCCGAACCCCTCTATCTGCGCGCCCTTGCGATGATGGAGAAGCGGCGAGGGCCTGACCATCAGGAAACGGCTCTCAGCCTCAATAATCTGGCAACGCTCTACATCAACCAGGGCCGCTATGCCGAGGCGGAGCCCCTGCTGCGCCGCACCCTGGCCATCAAGCAGAAGGCGCTGGGTGACGATCACCCCGACACCGCCACCAGCCTCAACAACCTGGCGGCGCTCCAGGAGAACCAGGGTGCCTTCGGCAAGGCCGAACCCCTCTATCTGCGCGCCCTGGCGATCAACGAAAAGGTATTGGGTCCTGACCACCCCGACACGGCCACCAGCCTGGGTAACCTGGCGCTGCTCTATCGGAATCAGGGTGCCTACGCGAAGGCGGAGCTCCTGCTGGGTCGTGCCCTGGCGATCCGGGAGAAGGCGCTCGGTTCCGGCCACGCCGATACCGCCGCCAGCCTCAACAACCTGGCCATGCTGTACAGCGATCAGGGCGCTTACGACCGCGCCGATCCTCTGCTGCGCCGCGCCCTGGCCATCCAGGAGAAGACACTGGGGCCCGCCCACCCCGTCACCGCCACGGGCCTCAACAACCTCGCGGTGCTCCTCGACAACCAGGGTGCCGCCGAAGGGGCCCAGCCGCTGCACCGACGCGCCCTGGCGATCCGGGAGAAGGCCCTGGGGCCCGACCATCCCGATACGGCCGGCAGCCTCAACAACCTGGCGGATCTCTACCGGCTTCAGGGCGCCCATGCCAAGGCGGAACCCCTCTTCCTGCGTGCCATGGGGATCTACGAGACCGCGCTGGGGCCCGATCACCCCACGACCGCCCTCAGCGTCAATAATCTGGCCAAGGGGTACCTGAGCCAGGGGGCTGAGGCCAGGGCCGAACCCCTGCTGCGTCGCGGCATCGGCAGCCAGTCCCTGTTTCTGCAGCGGGAAGCCCCCCTGCTGCCCCAGGCCCGGCGGCAGGAGCAGATCAAGGCCCTCGGCAACGTCTGGGAAATCCCCTATTCCCTTGTGGCCACGACCCCGGCGGGCGCCTCCCTGGCCCTGTTCACCCGCCTGAACCGCCATGGTCTGCTGCAGGACATCGAACGGCGCCAGGCCCAGCTGGGCCGTGGTTCTCCGGCCCAGCAGATCCTGGTGGGTCAGCTCACGGCGATCACGGCCCGCCTGGCCGATGTGAATCTCAGTGAGCCGCAGCGACGCACGCTGCAGCAGGAGCGGGATCGGCTGGAGCAGGAGCTCTACCGCCAGTTACCGGCCCTGACTCCGCGCCTGGTGGACGCCGCCCAGGTGGCCGCCGCCCTGCCGGCGGATGGGGTGCTGATCGAATTCCAACGCTTCCGCCCCTACGACGCCCGTCAACCGGAGGCCAGGAGCTGGGGGGAGGCGCGCTATCTGGCGATGCTGCTGTTCCCCGATGGGGAGACCCGCGCGGTGGACCTCGGCCCGGCGGCGGCCATCGATCCCCTGATCCAGCGGGCCCTGGCCGAGAGCCTGGCCCGCAACCGCCCCGCCGGACCGTTCTGGGCCCAAGTGAGCCAGCAGGTGCTGGAGCCCCTGCTGCCGCAGCTGCAGGCGCGGCGGCGCTGGTTCGTCTCCCCCGATGGCGAGCTGAGCCGCATCCCATTCACGGCCCTGCCGGCGCCCACCAGGAGTCCGAGCGGGGCCGAGTCCGACTCCGCCCCCATCCTGGGCCAGCAGGTGCAGCTGCGGATCCTCACCAGCGGCCGTGACCTGCTCACTCTGGGCAGCCCCGGGGCTGGAGCCCAGCGGGCCCTGGTGCTCGCCGCCCCTGATTTCGGTGGCCCGGGCCAGTGGCAACCCCTCCCTGCCACGGCCGCCGAGGGGAGCTGGATCGCCGAACGTCTCGGCGCTGCCCTGTACCAGGGATCCGCCGCCACCACCGCCGTGCTGCAGCAGGCGCGCGGCCCCAGGGTGTTGCACATCGCCAGCCACGGGTTCTTCACCTCTGGCAGCGACGACCCGCTGCTGAACAGCGGCATCGTGCTGGCGGGCGCCAACCGCAGTCGGGCGGCCGCACCCGCCGCGATGGCCAGCGATGACGGCTATCTCACCGCCAAGGAGGCGGCCCAGCTGCAACTCGATGGCACCGAGCTGGTGGTGCTCTCCGCCTGTGACACCGCCTCCGGCACCCTGCAGACCGGCGAGGGGGTCTACGGCCTGCAGCGGGCCCTCACCGTGGCCGGCGCCCGCTCCACCCTGCTGTCCCTGTGGAAGGTGGACGATGAGGCCACGGCGGCGTTCATGCAGCGCTACGTCGCCCTGCTCAAGCGGGGGATGGGTCGCATGGAGGCGCTGGCGGCGGTGCAGCAGGAGTTCCGCAGCAACCCGCCGGAGCCGGACTGGGCCGACCACAAGTTCTGGGCTGCGTGGCAGCTCACCGGCGACGGGGGGCCGATCCCGGGGTTGTGAGCCATCGCCTGCACACCAGGCAGACTGAACCGGAGGTCGCCTGTTGTTGGTTCTTCCCATGCCATACCAACAGGGGTCTGCGGCACTGGGCGTTCTGCTGGTCACCGCCTCGCTGCTGGCGCCGGTGGCCCCTGGGGCCGCTGCCCCGGAACTGGACGCCATGGTGGCGTCCATCGCCGGCCAGCTCCGCCAGAGCTGGAACACGGATCCAGGCACCGCCAGGCTGCCCTGGCCGGCCATCGAGGTGCTTCCCGCCGGCCAGACGCCCCAGTCGGCCTGCCCCGGGGCCGGCACGGCGACCAACGCGGCGGTGGGAGTCCAGAGCCCAGCGCTGGTCTGTGCCGCCAGCGGCAAGCTGCTGCTGGATCGCACCAGGTTGGAGAAGGCAGCCAGCCGCCACGGGGAGTGGGGCCTGGCCTACTGGGTCGGGACCGGCCTGGGCACCGCGATCCTGAGCCATCAGGGAGCCTCGCGCCGTTCACCCGCCGTCGCCAATCTTCAGGCCAACTGCCTGGCGGGGGTGCTGATCGGTGCCACCGGGCTGCAACCCGGGCCCCAGGACCCACCCAAGCCCGATCAACTCGTGGCTCCGGCCAACGGGGCCTACGGCACCGCCATGGCCGAGCAGATGGGAACCCGCAGCCAGCGCTCCTATGCCCTGCTCACCGGCCTCGGCATGACGGAACTGGCGGGTTGCTCCGATGAGGCGATGGCCCAGCTCGCCAGGGACCAGGTGCCCGATCCAGCGCTGCTGAGCGCCCTGGCCACGGGGACGGACCGGGCCGCGTTCAACACGATGGCGGTGATGAACCGGCGCTGCAGGAGGCTGCCCAACTCCCCCTGCCCGCGGCGTGTGCCCAGTTTCACCGGGCAGAAGTGAGGCCCTCCCAGAGCCCGTGAGCAGCGAACCCCCGATCAAGCCCCATGCAGAGCGTGAGACGCTGCCCCCGAAAGGCATGCCCGGCGCCCGAGCCAGGGCGGGATCGCTGCGCCTGCCCCCCTGGCTGCGCTCGCCATCGCTGCACGAATGGGTCAGGACGCTGGGCATCATCATCGCCGCCTCCTGGGGGATCTACACCTTCCTCTGGAAGGAGATCTATGTGCCCTCCCAGGCGCCCGCCAGCATCAGCCTGGAGATCAGCCTGACCCCGGTGGCCGGCGGCGGCGCGAGCGGCCCATCGCCAGGATCCCTGCAACGGGAACTGAAGGTCAGCGCCACCAACGCCAGCACCCGCCGGCTCTACCTGCTCAGCAGCTTCTGGGAACTGTTCCCGATTCGCCGCCAGGTGCTGAATCGCTCCACGTTCTCGAGTCGCGCCAGCGGACCCTTTGATGCCATCCACGTGGAGAGGGGGGCGGTGCTCCAGCCCTATCCCACCGAAGCGGCCGGCAAGTTGTTCGTCGACGACCACATCAATCCCGGCGAAACCATTCACCGTTCGGTGATCGTTTCCCTGCCCCCGGGAGCCTATGCGGCCCAGGTGGATGTGCTGGTTCCCGTCCTGACGCGGGAGCCGCCCAAGGGCAACGCCCTGCTGGGTGGGAGGGTGTTGGAGTGGGGGTATGACAAAAGTGATGTGGTCATTCCACTGCTGTGCGTGGACGGCAACCCCTCCGACTGCCTGCGCCTCGATGATCCGGAGAAGCAGGATCGGCTGATGGATCGAAAGCTGAAGGCCTTTGATGCGAACTATTTTCTGAATGAGCAGAGCGTGCAGGTCGGGCTCGCCGGAGGTTCGTAGCCCTCAGGGGAGACGACGGGCGCCACCCATCGGCCCACGCTTGCCATCCGGGCCCAGAAGCCAGAAGCGGATCGCATCGCCGTCCACCTCGAACTCCTCCACGACCTTCAGCCCGGAGATGCCGGGATCCGAAGGGAACAGCACGCGCCAGGTGCGCCGGGAGCCCTCGCAGCTTCCCTCCCAGGCTCCGGCGGCGGTCCCTCCGGCTTCCGACACGATCCACACCAGGTGATGGCGACCGTCGGTCAGCCTGGTGACCACGGCCCGCCCCGGCTTGCTGGGTGCCACGTAGTCCCAGGTGCCCAGCGCCGCCTCGCAGGGTGGCGCGGCCGGGGCAGCCCAGGAGGGCGTTGTACCCAGGGCGAGGGCCATCATCACGGTGAGGATGCGCTTCCGCGGTGAATCGGCTGCAGCAAGCGGGCGGAAGGGTTGGGGCACCGTGCTGTAACTTCTGGACAGTCAGGAAACACTGCCATAGCTTCGGACCAAGGAGTAGGCCGTCAGATCATGTATCCCTTCCCATCGTCCTGTCCTCAGCCGAGAATCAGTCGCTCGAAAGCAAGCGCGACGCCCAGATCGCAGCCCCTCTTCGGCGACATCTGCCGGCTTGTCAAGCCGTCCAGCATTCTCGAGATCGGCAGCTGGATGGGAGCCTCATCGATCGCCTGGGCCGAGGCTGCTAAGGACGTCCAGCCGGATGCTGTCGTCCACTGCGTGGACACCTGGCTGGGCTCCGTTGAGCATTTCCTGAGCAGTTGCGGCGAGGAGTGGAACCTGGACAAGCTCTCTCTCACTGACTACGGACCGACGTTCTTCGACGACTTCCTGTGCAACGTCTGGGACAGTGGCCTCCAGGACAGGATCGTGCCGTTCAGGGCCGCCTCATCCGCCGCCCTGCCGTTCTTTGCCCAGCAGGGCCTCGCCTTTGATGTGGTCTACGTCGATGGTGCCCATGACACCCACTCCGTGCTGACGGACGTTGCCGGAGCCCTCAAGGTCACGTCGGAACAGGGCCTCGTCTGTGGCGATGACTTCGGCTGGAGTTCTGTCAGAAATGGCCTGCGTTTTCTGGCTCTGACGCACCGGAGCCCCCTGCAGTTCTATGTCAGAGGGGGCGACTTTGTGATCCTGCCGGACTCCAGTGTTGGTTACGGGCAGAGCCTGGCCCGGTTGGGCTATGGGAGATGGTGGCCCCTGGCAGTTCGTGAGAACCTCCATCGTCTCGTCTGCTGGTGCCGGTGGGGCCTTCGGGATCGACTCCGGCCATCGCGCTCCGGTGCCCTCTCCGCCGGAGGCTGAACCCCTGGCCCGCCGCGCACAGCATGACGCCGCCCACCCGGACTAGAAGGGAGCAACGCCGGAGCCCAAGCGGTGGATCTCGAACGCTTTCAGAGGCTGTTCACGGCCCCGCTGCTGCCCCTGGGCCGCCAGAGCTTCTCCCTGCTCTGGATCCTGCAGGTGCTGCTGCTGCTGCTGGCCGTGAGCCTGGCGGCGCGGGTCTTGAAGCGGCTGCTGGCCGGACGGGTGCTGCGCTGGTTTGCATTGCCGGAGGGGCGGCGGGAGGCGGTGGCCACCCTCGTGTCGATGGGGCTGGCCGCCCTGGGCTATGTGGTGGTGGCCCAGGGGATGGGGCTCGACATCGGCGCCCTGGCCGTCATCTTCGGGGCCCTGGGGGTGGGGATCGGCTTCGGGCTGCAGGAGCTCACCCGCAACCTCACCAGCGGCCTCACCCTGCTGATGGAGGGGAAGCTGAAGGTGGGTGACCAGATCGAGTTCGGCGACACCAGCGGCTTCATCAGGGAGATCTCGATCCGCTCCACCGTGATCCGCACCTTCCAGGGCGCCGAGATCGTGGTGCCCAATTCGGCCATCACCAATGCGCCGGTGAAGAACCTCAGCTACCAGAGCTCCGATGGCCGGGTGGATGTGGCGGTGACGGTGGCCCATGGCAGCGACCCCCTGGCCGTGACCGAGGCGCTGCTGGAGGCGGCCCTGGCCGAACCCACGGTGCTGGCCGATCCGCCGCCGAAGGTGCTGCTGCATGGCCTCCAGGGCCAGGGGATGGCGTTCGAGCTGTGGGCCTGGACCTCGGCGATCGACGCCAGCCTCAGCCTGCGCAGTTCGCTCAACTACGCGATCGAGCAGGGGCTCAGGGAGCGACATATCGAGCTGGCCGGGGCCCGTCAGCGGATCCAGCTGCTGCCCTCCCGACGCGCCATCGCACAGGACGGAGGGGGCGAGGACTGGCATCCCCTGCGGTCGTCCCTGCCCGACCATCCCTGCTTCAGCAGCATGGATGACCGGCGCCTGCGGGAACTGGTGGGCAGCGGAGCCCGCCGTCAGGCGCCTGCCGGCACGGTGCTGGTGCGGCAGGGGGAGGAGGGCCGCTCCTTCCACCTGGTGCTGAGTGGCGCGGTGGATGCGATTCACGAAACGGAGCGGGTGAGCCGCAAGCTGTTCACCTTCAGCGCCGGGGAGTTCTTCGGGGAACTGCCGCTGCTGCTCCAGGTGCCCTATCCCACCACCATGGTGGCGGCCGAGGACACGACGCTGTTCGTCGTCCCCAGCGGCAGCTTCCGCGCCCTGCTGGCCTCGCGGCCCGAATTCGCCGACACCGTCGCCCGCGAGGTGGCTCGCCGCAGCGACGTGCTGCGCAGCTACGAGGATTGCCTGCGCCAGCGCGGCCTGCTCGGGGACGCCGACATGGGCCACCCCCTGCAATGGTTCCGCGAGCGGCTGAAGCGGGTGTTGGCCGGACGTCCGGCGATGGCTTCGGTGGAAACGGAGGTGGACTGAGCGTCGATCGGCGATCGCCTTCCGATCCTCAGAGCTCAACGAGCAGTTGAACGGACTCAAGCTCCTCCGGGGAATCCGGCCTGGCGGCGAACAGCTCCTGCCAGGCCGGGTTCTGGTTTTCCCAGGCCGTTCGGGCGCCGTAGGCCGCCATGTCGTCGTATTCGATGTGGAGAAGGAGCGAGGTCGTGTCCGGACCCGGCACCGCATTGCGCAACAGACGGACGGCTCTGGGCATCACCGGGCTCTGGAATTCAGGACCGGCCGCCTGCTGCAACTTGGCCATGATGTCGTCGAAGCGGCCGGGACGGATCTTGTAGGTGAAGACGGCAATCACGGACATTGCAAGCAACCTCTGGGAGGGTCCAACGCAGTCTCATGACAGGGTTGGAAGCCGTCAATCACCCGCTTCTAGGCCCAACGGTGATCCATGGCCACCGGCAACGCCTTGAGCCCGCGCAGCTCCAGGTTGTCCTGATACGCCAGGGGTTCGCCGGTGAGGCCCAGTTCTGGGCAGCGCCGCAGCAGTGCGGTGAAGGCGACGCCGGCCTCCATCCGGGCCAGGGCTGCCCCCAGGCAGTAGTGGGGCCCATGGCCGAAGGCGAGGTGGACGTCGAACCGGCGACGCACATCGAGCCGGTCGGGATCCGGGAACCGGGCCGGGTCGTGATTGGCGGCGGCGAACATCAGGTACACCAGCTGCCCCTTGCGGATTGAGCGGCCGCCGATGGTCAGATCCTCGCCAGCCTCTCGAACCATGAACTGCACCGTGCCGTCGTAGCGGAGGAACTCCTCGACAGCGTTCGGAATCAGCGACGGGTCGTCATGCAGCAGCTGGAGCTGGTCGGGGTGGTGGAGCAGGGCCAGCAGGCCGTTGCCGATCAGGTGGGTGGTGGTCCCGTGGCCGGCCGCCAGGAACAGATTGGCGTTGGCGATCAGCTCCGTCTCACTGAGCCGATCGCCATCAATCTCGGCTTGAACCAGCAGGCTCAACAGATCGTCCCCGGGCGTCGCCCGGCGCTTGGCGAATTCAGCGCTGAAGAATGCGGTCAGCTCGTGGGTGCTCTGCAACGCCCGCTGGTACTGATCGGCGGTCACGGCGGACGGGTCGGTGCCGAAGACGGTGGAGAAGTCGTCCGACCAGCGCTTGAGCTGGTCCAGGTCGCCCGATTCCAGGCCGAGCAGGCGGGCGATCACCCGAGCCGGCAGTGGGAAGGCGACGTCGGCGATCACATCGAAGCGGCCCTGTTCCGGCAGCCGGTCCAGCAGCTCATTCACGAGCGTCTCGACGGCCGGCCGCAGGTTATCCACGGCCCGCGGGGTGAACACCTTGGCCACCAGGGCGCGGAGCCGATGGTGACGTGCCGGGTCGGTGATGTTCATCTGGGCCCCGATGACCTCGAAGAGGCGCTGCAGTTCGGGGCAGCTGGCGCGCTCGGCCATCCCGCCGGCGCGATCGGAGCGCAGCCGTGGGTCCTGGGTGGCAGCCACCACATCGTCGTAGCGGGTCAGCACCCAGGCCCCGAACGGTTCATGCCAGTGGACCGGGTCGGTCCGCCGCAACGCGGCGTAGGTCGGGTAGGGATCGACCAGCATCTCCGGGCTGAACAGGGCTGCGGTCATGGTCGGGACGATGACGCCATCACGGTAACGAGAAGCTCATGACCAATTAGCCCTCGGCCATTCAGAGGCCGAGGGCCGTCCTGCGTTCGTCCATCGCCGCCAGAAGAACGGCTTTGATCGCATCGGACTGGGCCATTACGACACTGCGCACCTTGATGTGCCGGAGGGTCTTGCCCGTCCCCTCAAGGAGTGAGTCTGTGGAGGCGATGCTGGCTCCGTGGTAGAAGCCAAGATTGGCGTAGGTCTTCTGCGGCATGATGTAGGCATAGGCTTCAGACATCTTCTTCTCACCGTAGCCATAGGCAGCCGAAGGTTCTCCGGGTCTGGGCACCTCAACAGCATCCGGGTGTAGTCCAGCGATCAAGGATCTGAGCGCCAAACAGATGTCGCAAACTTCTTTGGGTGCTCTCTTCACCACGTCTTCGAAGATGCCCATGCTGGTGATGGTGTGCATGTGATCAAAACCTCCTCAGTCAGGTATTTCAAACGTAGCAAGCTAGCTCTGATTATGCTGCGGATGAGATTCTCAGTCGTGATCAGAATGATTCTACCTGCTGTGTTGTCTAAGACCGCGAATGCATTCAACGACCTATCTGCAGAAGAGAGCTCAAATTCGCGTTCCGGCGTTTTGTTTTCAAGGCGCATGACTAGGATGGACAGTCCATTTAGCTCGGAAAGCTACTAGGAATTGGTCTGGTGTGCCATGGTGCCGAGTTCCTTGCTGAGTGAGGAACAAAGATTCTCAGCCTAGCGCTCCGGTTCAGCGGCTGCGGAACGTCGTCCGCTGTTCCGGTAGTTAGGCTTCGCATGCACTTTTGAACAACTGGAGTGCTTGAGACCAAGCGTTCATCATTGCCTCAAATGCCTCATCGGCCACCATGACAACCTCAAGCGTCGTGACATCCCCTTCTTTCCTAAAGAAATAATCTTCTCGCGAACCGATCCACTTTCGCATCATCTGATCGGTTAGTGGTACTTCAATATTTTGAGGATTGACCATGGCGACATGTTTCATCTTGATGGTTTCATGGGGCACGATCCTTTCGATAAGTACTTTCGTGCCACTTTGGGTTTTGTCAAAAAATGAGATGTGTTGCCCCTCTTTCCACTCTCCTTCGTAGGTCATGCCTTCACCCCAGGCCTTTGCCCAAGCTGGGTACACTTCTTTGTCCAGTAGCTTTTCGTAAACCAGATTGACGGGTTTGTTGATCTTGATTGAATAAGTTAACCGTTTCATGACTTGTCTCTCGGCTGAGGCTGCATAAGTTGATCAGCTGCATAAGTTGATCATAGGTGGCTTCCCTGAGCCACACCTCATGAGCCACCCCTATCCGTGAAACACCCAGCAGCTGAATCTCAATCGCTGAGAGCCTCACCCCCACCCTGCTTGGCGTCTCGTATCGGCGCAACCTAGCCGTGGTTCACGGACCCGTGAACCCTCAGGTCTCCAGCAACATCCTCGACAGATTCGGCAGGCCAGCCCCCTGGTGGTAGCGGTCCCGTTGCAGGTCGGTGCAGTGCTCCAGCAGGATCCGCTTCACCCGGTCGGGATAGCCGATGAATTCGCTGCGCACCGAGAGGAAGGCGGCCAGCAGGCCGGAGACGTGCGGCGCCGCCATGCTGGTGCCCGACAGCGCTACATAGAGCTCATCGAGGCTCTTGCCCTTGTCGCGGTTGGGGGTGCGTTTCGGGTCGCTGCTGCTGCGGCACGAAAGGATCCGCTCCCCGGGGCCCACCACGTCGGGCTTGAGGCGGCCATCGGCGGTGGGGCCCCGCGAGGAGAAGTAGGAGGTGCCGTAGCGGTGCGGCAGGGTCGGGTGCACCGAGCCCACGGCGATCGCCTCATCGAGGTTGGCCGGATCGCCGATTGACAGATCGAACGAGCGTGTGGCGCTGAAGCCGTCCACGACGATGTCGCCGCTGCCCTCGTTGCCCGCCGCCAGCACCACCAGCACCCCCTGGCGCACCAGCCGCAGCAGGGAGGCGCACAGGGGAGAATCGCCGCAGCCGAAGCTCGCCGGATCGAACGGTCCCCCCAGGCTTAGGTTCACCCCCTGGACCGCCAGGCGCCGTCCCTCCTGGTTCTGCCGCCAGATGTGGTCGATCGCCTTGATGATCCAGGCGTCGTAGCCGCCGCCGTTGTCGGCCAGCACCTTGTAGCTGACGATCCGGGCCCGGGGGGCCATGGCCAGCATGTCCGGGCCGTCATCGCCCCCCACCGACAGCAGCCCTCCGGCGATGATCCCCGCCACATGGGTGCCGTGGCGGTTGGCATCGTTGCCGCTGCCCGGTTTCACCGCCCCCCGCGCGGTGCAGTCCCATTCGGCGGCGATCGTTCCGTTCGGGGCGAGGCCGGCGTTATGGAAATGGGGGTGTTGCCGGTCGATGCCGGTGTCGAGCACCGCCCAGGTGATCCCCTGGCCGCAGGCGTTGTAGCCCAGCTGGGCGGTGCGGGCCTGCACCGTGTGGATCGAATCGTGCATCAGCGCCTTCTTGCGGCTGTTGCTGAACATCCGGTACACCGCCGGCGAGGTGGCGCCGTACTGGCGGCTCATCGCTCCCGCCAGCGTCTCCACTTCGGCGCGGGTCAGGTTCACCGCCACGTAGCGATCCAGCTGGTCTTCCAGAAACACCGTCTCGGCGGTGATCGGACCCTGCAGCACATGCGTCCGGATCCACTCCAGCACAGCGTCCCGCGCCTTCTGGAGCGAATCACCCACCTCGGCGGCCCCCGCCGAGCGATCCGCCAGCTCGATCAGCACCGGCACCCGGGCCGTGGCCTCCACATCCAGCGCATCGGCCAGGCTCCTGGCCACCGTCATCGGGCTCACCGGCTGGAAGCGGGAGCGATCCAGCGCGGCCATCACCGTCTCCTGGGTCGACTGGCGCGACAGGTAGCGGCTGGCGGAATGGGCCTTGCTGGGCGGCCACACCACCCCCACCACCCGTTCATCGACGATCTTCGGCTTGCCGGCGGCGCTGTATTCATCGGCCAGGCTCTGGTCAAGGCAGACGATGTCGCCGTCCTGGGCGATGTTCACCCAGCGCTTCACGCCGGCGGGGATGGGGAGCTTCTTGCCGTGCCACTTCTGCAGCACGTCGGTCACCTGGGGCAGCCCCAGCGGCGAGCCGATCGTCACGTACAGATCCACCTCCAGGGCGGCGCCCAGCTCCATCAGCGCCTGGTAGGTCACCATGCTCCCCTGGCTGTGTCCCACCACCACGAAGGGACCGCCGCCGGTGCTGATCCGGTCCTTCACCGTCTGCACCATCCGCTGCCGCTTGGTCTTGTTGAACAGGAAATCGTTCACATCCGCCAGGAACGCCTTGGTGAACATCGCCGTCACCGGGCTCCACAGCCCCTTCGCCTCCACCGAGAGCGTCGCCGGTCCTCCCATCGGCGCCCCCCGCTGGGCCGCCGTCTGGGCGGCCGCCTCCAGCTGGGCCGTCAGCGCCTCCACGAACGCCTGCGACGCTTCCGGCGCGTCGCTGTCCTGGATCGAGGCGGCCAGCAGCGCCTCCGAGCCCGGCTGCAGCGTCGCTCGGTCGTCACCGATCGCCCGGGTGGAGAAGCCCGCCGTCTCCGGGTAGCGCTCCCGGTCGACCCAGTAGGCCATGCGGGTGCGCTCCCCCTGGTCGGCGCCGAACAGGGCCCGGTCCCACTCCGAGCGCAGCACCCCTTCAGGGGGCATGTTGGAGATTCCGTGGCAGTAGATCACCGTGCGGGCCTGTCCCCGCGTGGTGGGGGCGCTGGCGTTGCCGGCGGCGGCGGCTTTCTTCGGGGCGGTCATGGTGGCGCACAGGAAGGGAACCGACCCCCGCCCTAGCCAGCCCGGCCGCCTCCGGGCCACGAGCCACCGCCGCTGTCATCGTTCTTGAGGCCGCTCCCACCCATGACCCTGCTGCTGTCCGTTCTGGCCGTGGAGCTGCTGCTCGATGTGGTGGTGCTGGTGGTGCTGCTGCCCTCCCTGCTGATCCGCCTGCTGCTGGTTCCGCTGTGTCCGGAGGTGGTGTGGTGCGGCCGGGGCCGGCAGAAGCGGCTGGCCCTCACCATCGACGACGGCCCCAGCGGCCCCGGTTCGGAGGCCCTGCTGGCCCTGCTGCGGGAGCTCGAAGTGCCGGCCACCTTCTTCCTGATCGGCACCCACCTCGAGCGCGACCAGCGCTTCCCCCGCCGCGCCCTGCAGCAGGGCCACGACCTCGGCAACCACCTCTGGCGCGACGCGTCCTCCGCCTCCCTGCCGCCACCGCTCTTCCAGCAGCAGCTGACCGATACCGAGCGGGCCATCGCCCGGGCCGCTGCCCCCGCCAGCCTGCGCTGGCGCTGGTTTCGCCCCGGCCAGGGCTGGTTTCATCGGCCCATGCTCGATGCCCTGGCGGCCCGCTCCTACCGCCTGGTGCTGGGATCGATCTTCCCCTGGGACACCCTGCGGCCGCCCCTCTGGTTCGTGCGCCTGTTCGTGCGCCTCAATGCCCACCCCGGCGGGATCCTGGTGCTGCATGACACCCCGGGCCTCAGCGGCCGCACCCTGGACACCCTGCGCTGCATCGTTCCCGACCTGCGCCGCCGCGGCTACCGCTTCGTGCCCCTCAAGGAGCTGCTCGACCCGGCCCCCTGATCCGTCGTCCGCCGGTGGCTGTGGGGCCTACGATCCGGGCCGTCCGCCCCCTGGGGAATGCGCTTCAGCAGCCTGCTCACCCGGATCGGCGCCGTGCAGGACGGCAGCCCGCGGGACCTGGCGGGGGATCCGGAGATCACCGGGGCCGAAGCCCTGGATCGCGCCGGCCCCGGCCAGCTGGCCTTCCTCGAGCCCGGCAACGCC
>NZ_JAYGIA010000102.1:0-15992 GCF_034931165.1 Synechococcus sp. BA-124 BA4
CCTCGCTGATGCGCAGATCAAAGCTGGCCGGCGGCTGGCGGAAGCCCACGAACACCTCGAGCAGGGCCCCGGGCCCCAGCACCCGCTGCTGCTCGTCGCGCACCGGCAGGGCCGAGCTGCAGAGGGCCTCCATGAGTTCGGGATGGGCCGCCAGCAGGGTGCGGGCCGGCTCCGGCTCCAACCGGCCGCCGGGGGCCTGGGCATCGAGCCACAGGTTGACGCCTCCCAGGGCCAGGAACACCTCCGGGCCGGGGGAGGCCAACTTGCCGTTGCGCAGCATCGAGAGCTGGGAGTTGTGCACCCGGCCCAGGTCGAGGGCCTCGGCCAGCATCGGCAGAACCCGGTGGGACCAGCCGTTGCGCTCGTGCCAGACACGGATCAGGTGGGCGAAGGCGACGCGGCCAGATACGAGTTCGTCTCGATACCCCACTCGATCTGAATTCGTATTGCTACCATTGTAATCACTCAACAGGAGCCCGGTCCTTCATGGCCGTCACCCCCCTCTCCCGCCCCGGCGTCCAGCCAGGCGCCCCCGCCCCATCCGGCGACCGCCGCGATGTCGGCACCAAGGCCCGCCACACGCGCCGCCCCGCCACCATCAACCAGGGGCCCGATTCCCTCGTCAGGGCCCGGGCCCTGCACGAACCGCGCCGTGGCGAACCCCGGGGCGTGTCCCCCAAGGGCACCCGCTGGGGCACGATCGGCTTCATGGTCGTGATCCACATCCTGGCGGTGGTGGCCCTGCTGCCCCGCTTCTGGAGCCTGGAGGCCGTGGCCGCCCTGCTGGTGATGTACTGGGTCACCGCCTGCCTGGGCGTCACGATCGGCTATCACCGCCTGCTCAGCCACCGCTCCTTCCGCGTCCCCCTCTGGCTGGAGCGCTTCTTCGCCACCTGCGGCGCCCTCAGCTGCCAGCACGGCCCGATCGACTGGGTGGGCCTGCACCGCCACCACCACAAGTTCTCCGATACGGAAGCGGATCACCACGACAGCAACAAGGGCTTCTGGTGGTCCCACATGGCCTGGATGTTCGAGGAGATTCCGGCGATGGCCGCCGTGCCCCGGCTCACCGGCGACCTGGCCGCCGACCCCTACTACCGCTGGCTGAACCACAGCTTCCTGCTGCTCCAGGTGCCCCTGGGCCTGCTGCTCTTCTGGATCGGCAGCGTCACCGGTGCCGGCGGCTGGGCCCTGGTGCTGTGGGGCATCCCCCTGCGCCTGGTGATCGTCTACCAGTGCACCTGGCTGGTGAACTCGGCCACCCACATGTGGGGTGAGTCCGTCCACGACAGCGGCGACAAGTCGAAGAACAACCCCTGGGTGGCGGCGCTGACCTTCGGTGAGGGCTGGCACAACAACCACCACGCCTACCCCCATTCGGCCCGCCACGGCTTCGGCCCCCGCCAGTTCGACCTCACCTGGCAGCACATCCGCCTGATGCGCGCCCTGGGCCTGGCCACCCGGGTCCGCCTGCCCCGCGCCGCGGCCCCCACCGGCTCCATGTCGTAGGCTTGCCAATCGGATTTCAGATGGCTCAGCCGGGGCGTTGTCATGGTCAAGAAGCGTGTGCAGGTGGTCCTGAGCGAGGACATCCTTTCCCTGGGCAAGGACGGGGATCTGGTGGATGTCGCGCCCGGCTACGCCCGTAACTACCTCCTGCCCACCGGCAAGGCCCTGGCCGTCACCGCCGCGGTGCTGCGCCAGGTGGAGCACCGCCGAGCCAAGGAGGCGGAGCGCCAGGCGGCCCTGAAGGCCGAGGCGGTTGCCTTCCGCACCGCCCTCGACACCATCGGCCGCTTCACCGTCAAGAAGCAGACCGGCGGCGATGACGTCCTGTTCGGCACCGTCACCAACGGCGATGTGGCCGAGGCGATCGAAGCGGCCACCAAGAAGGAAGTGGATCGCCGCGTCATCACCGTCCCCGAGATCCACCGCACCGGCTCCTACAAGGTGCAGGTCAAGCTGCACCCCGAGGTCGTCGCCGACGTCAACCTGGAAGTGGTCAGCTACTGATCGGCCAGCCACGAACCGATTGTTTCCGCTCCGGGCGCCAGAGTGAACCTCCTCACCGGAGCCCGATCCCGACCGATCCGGCCATCTGTTCCGTGAGTCGCGTTCTGGAGTTCCGTCCATGGTGAGCGTGCCCCTGGCTGGTTCCGACCCACCCCGGCCGGACGGCCCGCGGTCCGCGTCGCGTCGCGACGAGCAGGCTGGCTTCGAAGCCCTGCCCGATTCAGTCCCGCCCCAGAACCTGGAGGCGGAGGAATCGGTGCTCGGCGGCATCCTCCTCGATCCCGACGCCATCGGCCGGGTCGCTGACGTGCTGCGGCCCGAGGCCTTCTATCTCGGCGCCCACCGCGAGATCTACCGCACCGCCCTGATGCTGCACAGCCAGGGCAAACCCACCGACCTCACGGCCATGGCCGCCTGGCTCGCCGACACCGGCCAGCTGGAAAAGGTGGGCGGCAGCTCCCGGCTGGTCGAGCTGGTGGAGCGCACCCTCTCCACCGCCTCCATCGACCAGGTGGCCCGCCTGGTGATGGACAAGCACCTGCGGCGCCAGCTGATCCGCTCCGCCAACGAGGTGATCCGCCTCGGGTTCGACCAGAGCATGCCCATGGAGCAGGTGCTCGATGAGGCCGAGCAGAAGATCTTCGCCATCAGCCAGGAGAAGCCCACCGCCGGCCTCACCCCCACCGCGGAGATTCTCACCAGCACCTTCAACGAGATCGAGAGCCGCTCCCTCGGCACCGCCGTCGCCGGCATCCCGGTCAACTTCTACGACCTGGACGCCATCACCCAGGGCCTGCAGCGCAGCGACCTCATCATCGTCGCCGGACGGCCCGCCATGGGCAAGACCTCGATCGTGCTCAACATCGCCAAGAACGTCGCCCAGCTGCACCAGCTGCCGGTGTGCGTGTTCAGCCTGGAGATGAGCAAGGAACAGCTCACCTACCGCCTGCTGTCGATGGAGGTGGGCATCGAAAGCGGCCGCCTGCGCACCGGCCGCCTGCAGCAGGAGGAATGGCCCCTGCTGGGCCAGGGCATCAACAGCCTCGGCCAGCTGCCCCTGTTCATCGACGACAAGCCCAATTCCGGCGTGCTGGAGATGCGCTCCCTCTGCCGGCGCCTGATGGCCGAAACCGGCAAGGAGCTCGGCCTGATCGTGATCGATTACCTCCAGCTGATGGAGGGCAGCACCCCCGACAACCGCGTTCAGGAGCTCTCCCGCATCACCCGGGGCCTCAAGGGCATGGCCCGCGAACTGCACGTGCCCGTGATCGCCCTCTCCCAGCTCAGCCGCGGTGTCGAATCCCGCACCAACAAGCGTCCCATGCTCAGCGATCTGCGGGAATCGGGCTCGATCGAGCAGGACGCCGATCTGGTGCTGATGATCTACCGCGACGAGTACTACAACCCCGAAACCGCCGACCGCGGCATCACTGAAGTCATCGTCACCAAGCACCGCAATGGCCCCGTCGGCACCGTGAAATTGCTGTTCGAGCCGCAGTTCACCCGCTTCCGCAATCTGGCTGCATAGATCCGCTGCATGGCGGCGCTGCATAGGGATATCCGCCGTATCCCACCAGGGAAAGGCCCCCTAGGGTTGAGTCGGGTGTTCAGGTGGAAAAGGTCTGGCGGAGTTCATCTCATGGAGATATCAGTGCAGCATCATTCCTTTTGGTTCTACGTTTTCGCCTTTTTCGCCATCATCCTGGCGCGTTATCTCGCCATGGCCGGCTTCGTCCACTGGCTTCTCTATCAGCGCCAGGAGGCCAGGGTCTCCGTTTTCAATGACATCCAGCTGTCCGTCATCTCCGCCGCGATCTTCTCCCTGGCCACCGCCCTGGTGATGACCTTGCACGAGCAGGGTCTCACCCGGCTGCATGGCCAGATTCGGCCTGAGAGCTGGTGGACCCTGCCGCTCAGTTACCTGGCTGTACTGGTGCTGCAGGATGCCTATTTCTACGCCACCCACCGGCTGTTCCACCAGCCGAAACTGTTCCCCTGGTTTCACCGGGGCCACCACCGATCACGCCAGCCCACCCCCTGGACCTCCTTCGCCTTCGACCCCCTTGAAGCCGTCGTTCAGGCCCTGTTCCTGATCGCCATCGTGCTGCTGATTCCCCTGCACTTCGCCACCCTGCTGGCGGTGCTCACCACGATGACGGTGTGGGCCGTGGTCAACCATCTGGGCCTGGAGGTGTTGCCGCTCCGCTTCCCCCACCACTGGCTGGGTCGCTGGTTGATCGGCCCCGCCCACCACTCTCTGCACCATCGGCGCCACGGCCTTCATTTCGGGCTCTATTTCACCTTCTGGGATCGGGTGTTCGGCACCGAGGATCCCGCCTACGCCGCCTCACTGCAGCCACCGGCACCCTGAGCGCGGTCAGGCCAGATCGGCGGCCCGCACCACGGCGGCCAGGCGGGAGAGCTGCGCGATGGATTGGTCGTGCTCCTGCGGGCTCGCCGCAGCGCAGGCGTCCTCCACCAGCACCGCCCGGAAGTCCCGGTCGTGGGCCTCCCGGACCGCCGCCTGCAGCGCCCAGGCGGTGCCGACACCCCCCAGCAGCAGCCGCTCGATCCCCGCAGCCCGCAACAGCGTCGCCAGGGCGGTGCCGTGGAAGGGGCTCAGCCGGTGCTTCACCAGCACCGGGTCGCCGGGCTCCACCGCAAGATCGGCGTGGAAGTCCGTGCCCCACTGGCCCAGCCGCAGGGCCCCCAGCTCCCGGGCCCGGCCCAGGAACGGGGCGTGGGTGGGCAGCTCCGGATAGCCGGCTCGGAAGGCCACCTTCACCAGGAGCGTGGGCCAGCCCCGGGCACGGGCCCGCTCCAGCGCCTGGTTGGCCGCCGCCAGCACCCCGCGCCGCTGCACCTCGGCGGCGTAGGTGGGCATCGCCCCTTCGGGGTGGATCAGGTCGTTGATCAGATCGATCAGCACCAGGGCGGTGCGCATGGGGGGTGCCTCCGCCGCAGGACCCCATCATCGGCCGGTCATGCCATTGCTGTCCCATCCGCGATCAGCTGCAACCCGCCAGCGGCAGCCTCACGGAGAAGACGCTCCCGGCTCCAGGCCTGGACACCACCGAAATGTGCCCCCGGTGGCGACGCACGATCGCCGCCGCGATCGACAGGCCGAGGCCGGTGCCGCCCTCGCGACGGGAGCGGCCCGGGTCACTGCGGAAGAAGCGATCGAAGACGCGCTGCTGATCCGCCGCAGCGATGCCGATACCGCTGTCCTGCACCTCCAGCACCGCCAGACCCCGCTCGTCCCCCAGGCGCAGCACCACCTCGCCGCCCTCCGGTGAGTACTGAATCGCGTTCAGCAACAGGTTGGAGACGAGCCGATAGAGCTCCGATTCCGTGCCCTGCACATGGATGTCCTGCTCACCCCCCACCAGTTGCAGACGTACCCCTGCCGCCGCCGCCGTCTCGCCGGTTTCCTCGATCAGGTCCCTCACGATCTGCACCAAAGAACAGGGCTGCGTTGGTGCTGCAGCCTCAGGACCATCCAACCGGGCGAGCAGCAGCAGATCGGTAATCAGCCGGTTCAGCCGTTGCCCCTGCCGGTGGACCACCGCCAGCGTGTCTCTGGTGGCGGGCTGGTCGGCCGGGGCCTGGGTGCGGTGGGCCTCCACCACGGCCAGCAGGTTGGCCACCGGTGCCCGCAGTTCATGGGCCGCATCGGCGGTGAACCGCTCCTGCTGCCGGTAGGCCGCCAGCAGCGGCCGCATCGCCAGACCCGACAACCACCAACTGGCCAGGCCCGCCACCAGCAGGGCCAGCCCCACGATCGTCTGGGTGGCCCACCAGAGCCGTTCTCTCTCCGCCTCCAACCCGTGCAGGCTGCGGCCGATCTGCAGATAGCCCCAATCCAGCTCCGTCGGCTCCGCGCCCCGATGCACGGGCGTGTGGGACCGGTGCAGATGGATCGCGTACTGCAGGAAGCGCTCTCCGCCATGCCCAGTCACCACCGTCCAGGCTGAGCCGGATCGGTCGATGGTCGCCGTGGGAGATGCGCCCGGAGATCCGGGGGAGTGGGCGATCAGCGCGCCGCGCCGATCCAGCAGACGCACGTAGAAGCGCTCTGGATCCGTGATGCTGACGGCATGGCGCGGCAGCAGGGAGGGTGGCGACGCACAGGGCTGCCCCACCAGGCAGAGTCCGGGGAGCACCCTGGCCAGCTGGGGAGAGGGCCTGGCGTCTGGCGGCAGCAGGGGTTTGAGGCTGTCATGCAGGGTGCCCGCCAGGGTTTCCACCTCGCTCTCGAGGGCCGTCCAGTTGGCGCGCATCAACAGGCCGAACAGCCCGTACCCGGCGCCGTAGAGAATCACGCCGATCACCGCCAGATAGGCCGCCGCCAGCCGCAGGCGGCTGCTGGGGATGGGACCAGGCCAGGCCATGGCAGGCGTGCCTACGGTTCCGGTTCCGGATCGAAGCGGTACCCCTTGGAGGGCACGGTCTCGATGGGAGAAGGAAGCCCATGGCTGGCAAGCCGGCGCCGCAGCAGCCGCACCTGGGCCGCCACCACATTGCTGATCGGATCCTCCTCCAGCGACCAGAGCCGAGACCGCAGCCGTGATCCCGGGATGATCTGGCGCGGATGCTCCATGAAGTAGGCCATCAGCTGCAGTTCCTTGGCCGACATCACAATCCTCGTGCGTCCCCCCTCCTGTTCGATGGTGAGGCAACCCTCGGCCGGATCGAGGACATAGCTGCCGGCGCGGAGCAGAGGATCGCGGTAACTGGGCTGGCGCCGCTGCAGCGCCCGGATCCTGGCCAGCAGCTCCTCCATCGCGAAGGGCTTGCTCAGGTAGTCGTCGGCACCGGCATCGAGGCCCTGCACCCGGTGACTGGTGTCGGCCAGGGCCGTGAGCATCAGCACGGGCACGGTAAGACCGGCCCCGCGTACCCGCCTGCAGAGCTCCGGGCCTGAAAGACCCGGGAGCATCCAGTCGAGGATGAGCAGGTCGTAACTGGCCAGGTCGCTGCCCAGCAGGCTCCAGGCGCCGAGCCCCTCGGCGACGTGATCGACGACATGGTGATGGGCGCGCAGCACCACCTCGATGGCGCCGGCCAGTTCGGGCTCGTCCTCCACCAGCAGGATGCGCAGCGGCAAGGACCTGAAGGCGGGGATGGGGCCGATCCTAGGCAGCGCAGGAGGTTTCACCTGTTTTTCATCCCTCCTGCGGCATCCTCGGCGGGTCCTTGTCCTGCCCCTGCGGCAGCAGCAGCATGCGTGCCCTTCTTCTGGCCACCAGCCTGAGCCTCGGATCCCTGGCCCTCGGCGGACCCGATCCGGCCGTGGCGCATGTGGGCCATGGCGATGAGTTTCAGCAGCAGGGGAATGTGCGCCAGGTGAAGGCCAGCGCCGAGATCGACGCCCTGCTGGGCATCACCACCGCTCCTGCCACCGAAGCCGGCGGTGTGGTCTCCATTCCCGTCGCCGCGGTGGTGGACGCAGAGGGCAAGCCCCTGGTCTTCGTCAAGAGCGGCACCACCTACGACCCGGTCTTCATCCAGACCGGCGCCACCGAGGGCGATCAGATCGACGTCACCGACGGTGTGACGGCCGGGGAGAACGTGGTGACCCAGGGGGCCCTCTCGCTCTACGCCGAGTCGAAGAAGAGTCAAAGTGCCGCCGCAGCCGCTGGGGAACCCACCGCCGCCCCCACGGAGGCTCCGGCGCCCCCGGTCGCGGCCACGCCCACGGCCGCCGCAGGTCCCAACCCCCTGCTGATCGGTGCCGCTGCCGTGGTGGTCGTGGTGGGCGGTGGGGTCGTGGTCTCCCGGCTGGGCAGGAAGCACTGACTTCCGGACCCTTCGTTCGCTCGCGCCCCCCGACCCATTCCGATGCTTGAACGCCTGCTCAACC
This sequence comes from Synechococcus sp. BA-124 BA4, assembly GCF_034931165.1. Taxonomy (NCBI): domain Bacteria; kingdom Bacillati; phylum Cyanobacteriota; class Cyanophyceae; order Synechococcales; family Synechococcaceae; genus Synechococcus; species Synechococcus sp. BA-124 BA4. The sequence goes on from NZ_JAYGIA010000102.1 coordinate 7,877, forward strand.
AGACGCTGCGCACCTCGATCGCCAGGCGCTGGCTGGTTGTTGTCGCCGCCGTGCTGATCACCCTCTGGGGCCTGTCGATCCTCAGCCGGATGCCGTTGGATGTCTTTCCCCCGTTCGCCCCACCCCAGGTGGATGTGCAGACCAGCGCCGATGGCCTGGCACCGGAGGAGGTGGAACGGCGCATCACCGTGCCGATCGAATCGGCCGTCCATGGGCTGCCGGGGGTGGAAACGGTGCGCTCCTCCTCGAAGGTGGGGCTCTCGATGGTGCAGGTGGTCTTCGATCAGAACGCCGACATCAACCTGGCCCGCCAGTCGGTGGCGGAACGCCTGCAGCAGATCGCGGCGGAACTGCCCGCCAACGCCAGCGCCCCGGCCATCTCGCCGCTGGTGTCGCCGCTGGGAACGATCCTGCAGTACGCCTTCACGTTGAAGGGCGGCGGCCCCACCACGCCGATGGAGCTGCGCCGGATCGTCGCCACCACCTTCAACAACCAGATCCTGGAAGTGCCCGGCGTCGCCCAGGTGACCCTCTACGGCGGTGAGCAGGCCCAGCAGCAGATCCAGATCGATCCGCAACAGCTTCAGGCCCGGAACGTGTCGTTGCAGGCCGTGGCCGAGGCGGCCGCTGCCGCCAGCGCCAACGCCCCGGGCGGCTTTCTGATCGCGGGCGGGCAGGAGAAGCTGATCCGCGCCGATGGCCAGGCGAGCAGCCCTGCGGATCTCGCCGATGCCGTCGTGACCGATCAGAAGGGGCAACCGCTTCGACTTGGTGAGGTCGCCACGGTGCAACTGGGCAGCGCCGTCAAGCGCGGCGACGGCAGCTTCAACGGCAAGCCGGCGGTGGTGCTGATGATCAACAAGCAGCCCGACATCGACACCCCCAGCGTCACCCGCGAGGTGGAGGAGCGGATCGCCGCCCTCAGCAGGACCCTGCCGGCTGACATTCAGGTGACGCGCACCTTCCGGCAGGCCAGCTTCATCGACACGGCGATCCGGAACGTCAGCAGTTCCCTGATCGAAGGCATCGCCATCGTCTCGGTGGTGATGGTGCTGTTCCTGATGAACTGGCGCACCGCCGTCATCACCCTCAGCGCCATCCCTCTTTCACTGCTGATCGGGCTGATGCTGATGCGGGCCTTCGGGCTGGAGATCAACACCATGACCCTCGGTGGGCTGGTGGTGGCGATCGGCTCGGTGGTCGACGATTCCATCGTGGATATGGAGAACTGCTACAGCGGCCTGCGCCGCAACCAGGTGGCCGCCCAGCCGAAGAATCCCCTGCAGGTGGTGTACGAAACCTCGGTGGAAGTGCGCCAGCCGGTGATCCTCTCCACCGTCATCATCGTGGTGGTGTTCGCGCCGATCTTCAGCCTCACGGGCGTGGAAGGGCGGATCTTCGCGCCGATGGGGCTGGCTTACCTGCTGTCGATCGCCGCCTCCACCCTGGTGGCGCTCACCCTCTCGCCAGCGCTCTGCGGAATTCTGCTGGCGAACACGCAACTGCCCGTCGAGAACACCTGGATCGCCACCTGGGTCGAGCGGGCCTACCGGCCCCTGCTGGAGATGGTGCTGATCTCCCCCAGGCGGGTGCTGGCGACTGCCCTGGCCGTGGTGGTGATGGCCTGCGCCATTCTGCCCAGCCTCGGGCGGGTGTTCCTGCCGGAGTTCCGCGAGAAGTCGCTGGTGAATTCGATGGTGCTCTACCCCGGGGTGTCGCTGGAGATGACCAGCCGCGCCGGCCTGGCCCTCTCCACCACCCTCAAAAGCAACCCCCTGTTCGCCTGGGTGCAGGTGCGGGCCGGTCGGGCCCCGGGAGATGCCGATGGTGCCGGCGTCAACCTGGCCCATGTGGATGTGGAGCTGAGCGATGCGGCGATGCAGGATCGTCCTGCCGCCATCGCCGAACTGCGCCGGGCGTTTCTCCGCCTTCCGGGTGTGGCCCCCAACATCGGCGGCTTCATCTCCCACCGCATGGATGAGGTGCTCTCGGGGGTGCGCAGCGCGATCGCGATCAAGATCTACGGGCCCGATCTGGCGGAACTGCGCAGAATCGGCGAGCAGGTGCGTGACGCCATCGAACCGATCCAGGGGGTGGTGGATCTGCAGCTCGAACCCCAACTGCCCATCCAGCAGGTGCAGATCGCCTTCGATCGTCAGGCCGCCGCCGCCAACGGCCTCACGATGCAGCAGCTGGCCGAGGCGGTGGAGATCGCCCTCAACGGCAGGACCGTGGGCCAGATGGTGAACGGCACCAATCGCACCGATGTGGTGGTGATGGTGCCCGAGGCCTCCCGCAACAGCCTCGATGCCCTGCGGGCCCTGCCGATCGCCACCCCCGCCGGCACGATGCTCCCGCTGGGATCCCTGGCCCGGATCGGCAACAGCCTGGGCGCCAATGTGGTCAACCGGGAGGATGTCTCCCGCCTGATCGTGGTGTCCGCCAATGTCAGCGGCCGGCCGCTGGGCACGGTCGTCGGCGACATCCGGGCCACCATCGAGCGCACGATCCAACTGCGAAGCGGCTACCTGATCCGCTACGGCGGCCAGTTCGAGTCGGAGGAGCGGGCCACCGCCAACCTCGTGCTCTACAGCCTGCTGGCCGCGGTGGTGATCGCCGTGCTGATGTTCGTGTCGGTGCAGTCCCTGCCGGCCACGGTCGCCATCCTGATCAATCTGCCCCTGGCCCTGGTCGGTGGCCTGGTGGCCATCCTGCTCACCGGCGGTGTGCTTTCGGTGGCCTCCCTGATCGGGTTCATCACCCTGTTCGGGGTGGCAGTGCGCAATGGCCTGCTGCTGGTGGACAACTACAACCGCCGCCACGCCGAAGGGCTGGAGCTCAGAGAGGTGATCCGCGCCGGCAGCCTCCAGCGCCTCAACGCGATCCTGATGACCGCCCTCACCTCGGCTCTGGGCATGCTGCCGCTGGCCCTGGCCTTCGGGGCGGGCAACGAGATCCTGCAGCCCCTGGCGATTGTGGTGCTCGGTGGGCTGATCACCTCCACGATCCTCACCCTGCTGGTGCTGCCGGCCCTCTACGCCCGTTTCGGCGGCTGGTTACTGCCGCGCCGCCAGCCTGTGGTGCGCGAGGGTTGAGGCCATGGGGAGCGCCCCTTCCAACCGGATCAGCGCCGGGTCTCAGCGGCAGGGGCTGGTCGCCGGCCTGCTGGCCGCGGGGTTCTTCGGCCTCAGCGCTCCATTAGTCAGCGTCATCAGCGCTGCGGGCTCGCCGCTGATGCTCGCCGCTCTCCTCTACGCCGGTGCCGCCATCGCCCTGCTGGTGGCACGGGGGATCGTTGGCCAGCGGCAGGAGGAGTCACCCGTTCAGCGCCGTGACCTGCCCCCGCTGCTGGGGCTCACCGTGCTGGGCGGGATGGTGGGGCCGATCTGCCTGGTGCAGGGGCTCACCCTGCTGTCGGCGGGCTCCGCCTCCCTGCTGCTGAACCTGGAAACGGTGTTCACGCTGCTGATCGCCGTGCTGGTCGGCCGTGAGCACCTCAGCCGCCGGGGGTTGATCGCGGCCGTTCTGATCCTCTCCGGTGCCGTGCTGCTCACGGAGGGCTCCCTCCATGGGGCCACGCTGCGGGGCTCCCTGCTGATCGCCGGCGCCTGCCTGGCCTGGGGAATCGACAACAACCTGAGCCAGCGCCTGAGCCTGCGGGACCCCCTGCAGATCGCCCTGCTCAAGGCCATCGGGGCCTCCGGCCCCATGCTGCTGCTGGCCCTGGCGGCCGGCCAGAGGCTGCCGGCCTGGCCGGCGCTTCTCGGGCTGCTGTTGATCGGCGCGCTCGGCTACGGGGTCTCGATCTGGCTGGACCTGCTGGCGCTCCGTCACCTGGGGGCGGCCCGCGAAGCCCTGGTGTTCTCCACGGCTCCCTTCGTGGGCCTGTTGTTCTCCCTGCTGGTGCTGGGCGAAGCCTTCACCAGTGCCATGGCGATGGCCGCCGCCGCCATGGCGCTCGGCGTCGGCCTGCTGCTCAGGGAAGACCATGGCCACTGGCATCGGCACGAGGTGCTCCGCCATGCCCACCGCCACCGCCACGACCCAGCCAACGCTGACCCCCACCACAGCCACGGCCACAGCGGAGTGGGGCAGGCCGTCGGCGATGCTCAGCAGCCCTACTGGCATGCCCATGAGCATGACCATGACCCGATCGAGCACGAGCACCCGCACGTCAGCGATGGGCATCACCGGCATGGCCACGGCGATCGCCCCTGAGGGTCGGCGCGGCCTCCGGCAGCCCCACCGGCCCCTGCCACGCCATACATTCAAAGGATGGCCCTGAGCGCAGACCCCACCGAGCACTTCGACCTGATCGTGGTCGGCTGCGGCCCTCACCGCCGCCACGGCAAGCACTTCGGGCTTTACTTCACCTTTTGGGGCCGGATGTTCGGCACCGAAGATCCCGCCGATGCCGTCTCGCAGCAGCCCGCCGCCATGGTCCCGCCGGAAGCCTGAGCCCAACGGCGGCCCGGGGGCCTCCTGAGGCGCGAGGATGGGTTCAGAATCCTGGTGTCCAGGTGATGACCTCGCGACCCACCCCAACGGACAACGACACGACCTCGGAGGCAGCCGCCGGGGCCGAAGCTCCCTGCGTGGGACAGGCCCTCAATCATCGGCTGCGCCAGCTGCACCAGCAACTGATGGAAATGACGCCCGATGTGGATCGGGTGGCCGTCGCGCTTTACGACCCTCAAGTCGATTTACTGAAGACGTTTGTCAATAGCACACGCACGGGAGAGGCGATCAGCGGCTATGAGTTCCACCTCTCCAAAAGCCAGTCCCTCAGCCACCTGGCCACAAGCCGGTCCGTCCGCGTGCTGGACAACATCCCGGCGGCGGTGCGCGGCAACACCAAGCACTCGGCCTGGCTACTGAAGGAGGGCTACCGCTCTTCGCTGACTGTTCCGTTGCTCGACAAGGGTTCGTTCATCGGCTTTCTCTTCTTCGATTCACTGAAGCCCGCGGTTTTCACCGATTCCGTGCAGCGGAAACTCTCTCTAATCGCTTCACTGATCAACATGTTGATCTGCAGCGAGCTCAATCTGGTGCACTCCATCACGGCTTCGGCCCAGGTGGCCCGGGAGTTCGCCAACCTGCGGGACTTTGAAACCGGCGCCCACCTGGAGCGCATGGCCCACTACGCACGGCTGATCGCCCGAGAACTCCAGCAGAGCCACGGACTCAGCGATGAATACATCGAACATCTGTATCTGTTTGCGCCCCTGCATGACATTGGCAAGATTGGCATTCCCGATCGCATCCTGCTCAAGCCCGGCCCCCTCGACCCTGAGGAACGCAAGTTAATGGAAACCCATGTGCAAAAGGGCATGGAGATCCTGGATAGAATGGTGGGTGAATTTGGCCTTGAGGATCTCCCCGACTCAGCCGTGATGAAGAACGTGGTGGCAGGCCATCACGAAAAACTCGATGGTTCCGGCTATCCCATGGGCCTCGTGGGTGAGGCCATCCCCCTGGAGGCCCGGATCATCGCGGTGGCCGATGTGCTCGATGCCCTCACCAGCCACCGGCACTACAAGCAGGCCTGGAGCATGGACGCGGCCATCGCCGAACTCGATCAGATGGTGACGGCAGGTCAGTTCGATGCCGACTGTGTGGCGGCCGTGAAGCGGCGGCGCGACGCCGTGGAAGTGATCCGGGAACGTTTCCAGGATGGCTGAACCCGAACCCCTCGGCCCGGGACGCCGCGGCACCCACCCCCGCAACGCCATACATTCAAAGGATGGCCCTGAGCGCAGCCCCCACCGAACGCTTCGACCTGATCGTGGTCGGCGGCGGCCATGCCGGCTGCGAGGCGGCCCTCACCGCCGCCCGGCTGGGGGTGTCCACCGCCCTGTTCACCCTCAACCTCGACCGCATCGCCTGGCAGCCCTGCAACCCGGCCGTGGGCGGTCCGGCCAAGAGCCAGCTGGTCCATGAGGTGGATGCCCTCGGCGGGGTGATCGGCCGGCTGGCCGATGCCACCGCCCTGCAGAAACGGCTGCTCAACGCCAGCCGCGGCCCGGCCGTGTGGGCGCTGCGGGCCCAGACCGACAAACGCCACTACGCCCGCCAGATGCTGCAGCTGCTGCAGCACACCCCCAACCTGGCCCTGCGCGAAGCGATGGTCACGGGACTGGAGCTGGAGGGGGATCCCCACGACCCGTCCGGCCCGCCGGCCCGGGTGATCGGCGTGCGCACCTACTTCGGCAGTGTCTACGGCGCCGGCGCCGTGATCCTCACCACCGGCACCTTCCTGGGGGGCCGTATCTGGGTGGGCAACCGCTCCATGGCGGCGGGCCGGGCCGGCGAGCAGCCCGCCGAAGGGCTCACCGAAGCGCTTCAGGCCCTGGGGTTGCGCACCGACCGGCTCAAGACCGGCACCCCCGCCAGGGTCGACCGGCGCAGCGTGCGCCTCGACCAGCTGGAGGAGCAGCCCAGCGACGCCGCCGACCGCTTCTTCAGCTTCGATCCCACCGCCCGGGTGAGCGGCGAGCAGATGGCCTGCCACATCACCCGCACCACGGCGGCCACCCACCAGCTGATCCGCGACAACCTCCACCTCACGCCGATCTACGGCGGCTTCATCGACAGCAAGGGGCCCCGCTACTGCCCCTCGATCGAGGACAAGATCGTCCGCTTCGCCGATAAAGACAGCCACCAGATCTTCCTGGAGCCCGAAGGACGCGACACCCCCGAGCTCTACGTCCAGGGCTTCTCCACCGGCCTGCCCGAATCCCTGCAGCTGGCCCTGCTGCGGACGCTTCCCGGTCTGGAGGCCTGCGTGATGCTGCGGCCCGCCTACGCCGTCGACTACGACATCCTGCCGGCCACCCAGCTGGAGCCCTCCCTGGAAACCAAACGGGTGCGGGGCCTGTTCTCGGCGGGCCAGCTCAACGGCACCACCGGCTACGAGGAGGCCGCCGCCCAGGGGCTGGTGGCCGGGCTGAACGCCGCCCGTCTGCTGGGCGGCCAGGACCCGATGCACTTCCCCCGGGAGGGGAGCTACATCGGCACCCTGGTGGACGACCTGGTCACCCAGGACCTCAAGGAGCCCTACCGGGTACTGACCAGCCGCAGCGAGTACCGCCTGGTGCTCCGCGGCGACAACGCCGACCGGCGGCTCACGCCCCTCGGCCGCCGGCTGGGCCTGATCGACGAACGGCGCTGGCGCCTGTTCGAGCAGAAGCAGGCCGCCATCGACGCCGAGAAACACAGGCTGGAAACGGTGCGGCTCAAGGCCGCCGATCCCGCCGCCACCGCCGTGGCCGCCGCCACCGGCGCCGGCATCAACGGCTCGATCACCCTGGCCGATCTGCTGCGCCGGCCCGGCCTGCACGGCGAGGATCTGGTGCAGCTGGGGCTCATGGGTCCGGATCTGCCGGTCGACGTGCGCGACGGCGCAGAGATCGACATCAAGTACAGCGGCTATCTGGCCCGCCAGGAACAGCAGATCCAGCGGGTGCGGCGCCAGCTCGAGCGGGCCATCCCCGCCGACGTCGACTACGCCGCCATCGGCACCCTCTCGGCGGAGGCCCGCGAAAAGCTGGCCGCGATCCAGCCCCGCAGCCTGGGCCAGGCCTCCCGGATTCCCGGCGTCAGCCCCGCCGACGTCAACGCCCTGCTGCTCTGGCTGGAACTGCAGCGACGCCGGGCAGACTCGGGCCCTCGTCAGACCGTGGAAGCATCGTTACAGTGACGCACGCCTGACGCCGAGGTCTGCAGATGAGCCCCTCCCCTCGGCGTCCCCTCCGCGGCATTCCTACCTCGCGTGCCTACTGGGAGCTGAAGGCCGAGCAGATGATGAACCGGGTCTTCGACCCGGAGGCCACGATCGATCTCGACGTAGCCTCCCAGGCCGAGGTTCCCCCGCCCCTGCCCCTGGCCCCTGCGGTGCGGCGGCTGCGGGGCCGGCCTTCCCCACCGGCCACCACCCCCTCCCGGACCGACCGCAACACCCTGCTGCTGACGGCCATGGGTGGGGTCTGCATGGTCAGCGTCGCCAGTTCGGTGCTGTACCTCACCCACTCCAGCCGCATGCAGCAGGCCCTCAGCCAGGAACGCAGCCTGCTGCTGGTGGAGCGGCTGCGCAGCCTCGGCCCGGCCAACCCGGCCC